>DATDII010000021.1:0-7891 GCA_036521135.1 Candidatus Dormiibacterota bacterium
GCCCGGTCCGGGCCCGCCCCTCAGCGCCCAGCCTCCCCTCTGCCAGTCCGGCCACGGCGGCGGCGGACGGTAGCGCCGAGGCGAGCCCGGAGCGGAGCAACCGAAGGAGGCGCCGGGGCGGCCGGGGGCGCCACTCCCGCCCGAGCGCCAGCACGGCCCCGACGGCGCCGCCGGGGGAGAGCGTCTGAGCTGGACCCAGCCGCCCGCCGAGAGCTGGCGACCGGCCCTCTCCTATCCCAGGTAGGCGAGGGCCGCGGCCAGGGAAGCCGGCACCGGCCGAGACGTGTCCAGCACCAGCCAGCCGCCCGCAGGGCCATGGGTGCGCCAGCGATGTGGCCCGACCGCCTCGGCCCGGCTGCTGCCGTCCGGCGACTGGCTCCCCAGGGCTGGCCACTGGCTTCTCCTGGCGCTCCGTCCGGCCAGACGCCGACCGACCTCCTCCAGGTCCTCGCAGACGCACTCGATGAGCCGGTAGGTGGCCTGGTGGCCGAGGGCCACCGCCTCGCCCCGCATCGGGATCACGGGATAGTGCGAGGGCCCGTCCAGGATCACGCTCAACCCCTGCCCGAGCAGGCTCCCCGCGATCTCGAACATGGCCTCGTTGGCGGCGCCGCCGGCCAGCTCCCAGCCCGCCCCCGCCTCGAGCAGGGCGGACTTGACCACATCCTTGTCCAGGACCACCGCTCCCAGCTCGTGCCCGAGGCCGGCGGCCAGCGCGCTCTTGCCGGTTCCCGGCGAGCCCGCCATCTGGACCAGCAGCAGCCCCCGCGACCGGGCCGGGTCGGGAGCGGTCACTCCCCCCCCGCGAGCCGCCGGGCCTGCTCCGCCTCCTGAAGCGGGCCGACGAGGAGGTCGAGCTCGCCCTCCATGACCCGGGCCAGCTGGTAGACCTTGAGATCGATCCGGTGGTCGGTGACCCGGCCCTCGGCGAAGTTGTAGGTGCGCACCTTCTCGCTCCGGTCCCCGTGCCCGACCATCCCCCGCCTCGTCTCCTGGAGCTCGGCATCGCGCTGGCGCTGCTTCAGGTCGTAGAGGCGGGAGCGGAGCACCCGCAGCGCCTTGGCCCGGTTCTTGTGCTGGGACTTCTCGTCCTGGCAGGTGACGACCAGGCCGGTCGGGAGGTGGGTGATCCGGACCGCCGAGTCGGTGGTGTTGACGCTCTGGCCGCCCGGTCCGGTGGAGCGGAAGACATCGACACGGAGATCCTCGTCGCTGATCTCGACATCGACGTCGTCGACCTCGGGCAAGACGACCACGCTGGCGGCCGACGTGTGGATCCGGCCCTGGGACTCGGTCCGGGGCACCCGCTGGACCCGGTGCACCCCGCTCTCGAACTTCATCGTCCCGTAGGCGCCCCTGCCGTGGAGCTCGAAGGAGACCTCCTTGAAGCCCCCCGACTCGGTCCCGGAGCTCTCGAGGAGCTCGACCCGCCAGCGACGCTGCTCGGCGAAGCGCAGGTACATGCGCATCAGGTCCGCCGCGAAGAGGGCCGCCTCGTCGCCGCCAGTCCCGGAGCGGATCTCGACCACGGCGTCCCGGTCGTCATCGGGGTCCTTGGGCAGGAGCAGGCGCTTGAGGGCGGCCAGGCGGCGGGTGGCGGTCTCCAGCTCCTGGCGGCCCTCGCCCTCGAGGTAGCTGCGCATCTCGGGGTCGGCCTCGCCCGCGGCCAGCGTCCTCGCCTCGGCGCCGGCCGCCTGGGCCTGGCGCAGAGCCGCCAGCGCCTCCACCACCGGCCGGAGCTCGGCCTGCTCCCGGCCCAGCTTCTCGAGCCGGCCCGGGTCGCGGCTGACGGCTGGGTCCTGCAGCTCCTGGGCGATCGCCTGGGAGCGCTCCCGAACCGCCTCGAGCCGGGCCTCCAGACCTGGATCAAGCATCAGGCGGCCCTGACTCGAGAAGACGGCGCCGGCTGCCGGTTCACGTCCGGGACCGGCTCAGGGCCGGCGGGTACCGCAGGGACCAGTTGGAACGGCCTCGGCCGCCTTCGGCGCGGGCCGAGCTACTGCTGCTGGGCGAGCTGGGCGCGCCGGCGGAAGCGCTCGACCTGGCCCCCGGTGTCGACGATCCGCTGCTGCCCGGTGAAGAACGGGTGGCAGACGCTGCAGACCTCGGTGTGGAGCGTCTTCTGGGTGGAGCCGGTGGTAAAGGTGTTGCCACAGGAGCAGGTCACCGCCGTGTCGTGGTAGTACTCGGGATGGATTGCCTTCATGGTCCAGTTCGAGTCTACCAGGCACTCTCAAAGACCAAACGGCAGATGGACGGTGTGGACGTAGTGCAGGTAGGGATAGCCCTTGACCACCCCGAGCCCGGCGACCAGTACGATCGCCAGGTAGGCGCCGAGGAAGAGCCAGCGCCGGTGGATGGGCACGGCTAGGTACTCGGGGTGGCGCCGGGCCTGGCGAAAGCGACTCACGGTCCCGAAGATGGCGAAGACGACGATGATCGCGATCACCGGGCTGAGCGCCGTCCCCGAGCGGAAGGCCCAGACCGCGTAGAGGGCCAGGAGCCCGAGCCCGACCAGGTTGGCCCACTTTGAGACCGCGGCCGTGACCCGGCCACCGTCGAGGGGACTGGCCGGGATCAGGTTGAAGAGGTTGAGCACGCAGCCCAGGTAGCCGAGGGCGGCCCAGAACTCGGAGTTCTGGGCGGCCCCGACCAGGACGCAGGCCCAGGCGGCGGCGGTGCCCAGCGCGGGGCCGGCCAGGGCCATGGTCGCCTCCTGCTCCACCGACGCGGGGGCCCGGCGCATGTTGATCAGCGCCCCGAAGAGGGGGATGAAGACGGGCGCCGAGACAGCCAGCCCGAGCCGCCTGGCGGTCAGGTAGTGGCCCATCTCGTGGACCAGGATGAGCAGGACGAACCCGAGAGCGAAGACCCAGCCGAAGAAGATCGAGTAGACGACGACGCTGACCACCATGGTGATCAGCGTCCCCTTGAAGGCTCCCAGCTTGAGCAGGAAGAAGCCGTACTTGAGGAAGGCCACCGCGCCGGCGAGGATCGAGCCCACCAGCCCCCGGCGCCGCGCCGGACCGCTCGGGGAGGTCGGCGGGGGCGAATAGCCGACCGGTACCCGGCGGGGCCAGTCGCCGGCCTCCCCGAGCCCCGGGGCGATCGGCGGGGGCGGGTCCCCAACCTGGGACGTTGGCGCGGAGGACCCGATCCAGCCGAAGCCGTCCCGACCAGCGGGAGGCGAACTCATGGCTGGATCATAGGCCGGGCCGGTGATTCCTCAGCCTGGGATCGGCACGGCCGCTTGGTCCCCAGCTGGGCGGCTGGGGGCCGCCGGGCGGGTGAAGTTGCCGAGCCGGACTCGGGGCAGCTCCTGGCGCAGGGTTTCAGTGAGGCAGCCCAGCCCCTGCCCCGCTCCGAGCGGGGGCAGCCGGCTCATCAGCCAGAGGGGGTCGACGTTGAGGCTGCGGAGCTGGACCTGCTCGACGCCGAGCTCGCCAAGGGTGCGGACGGTCAGGTCCAGCTCCCCGGCGGTGTCCGACACCCCGGGAAAGGCGAGCAGGTTGACGGTCAGCTGGGCCCCTTGCCGGCGCGCGACCCGGGCGCACTCCAGGACCTCGGTGATGGCATAGCCCCGGGGCCGGTAGTAGGCGGCGAAGAGGTCCTGGTGGAAGCTGAAGACGCTGATCCGGCAGCTGTTGAGGCCGGCCTCGAGGAGACGCCCGAGCGCGGCCGGGTCGCTGCCGTTGGTGTTGATGTGGACGGTCGCCAGGGGAAAGCGCCGGCGGAGCTCGGTGACGACCTGGACGAGCTCGCGCTCCCGCAGCAGCGGCTCGCCCTCGCAGCCCTGGCCGAAGCTGACCATGCCCGCCTCGCCCTGCCCGGCGGCGCCCTCGAGGTGGTAGGTGCCGACCTCGACAAGGTCCGCGGCGGTCGGCGCCCGGGGCATCCGGGGCTGGGGCGTGGGCGCCCCCGAGTCAGTCTGCAGGGAGATGCAGCCAAGGCAGTCGGCGTTGCAGGCGGCGGAGGTCGGTAGGGCGCCCTCGAAGCGGCGCAGGAAGGTGTTCTGCGCCGTCAGGCAGCCGTGCTCGAGGGCGCAGACCGAGAGCTGGCCGATCACCCGGCTCTTGGGCATCTGGCGCTGTGCCCTCTCGACCGCGGCCCTGAGTCGCTGAGGGGAGGGCCGCCGCCCGGTCCAGGGCGAGAACTCGTCGCTCCGAGCGGCGGCGACCACCACCTCGCCATCTCGGTCGGCGACGGCGGCGTAGCCGTAGAGGGGCAGGGTCGGCCGCGGGCCGGCCATCTCCAGGTAGGCGGGGAAGAGCAGGCGCAGGTACCCGACCGGGAGCACCGCGGCCACCGCCAGCCCACCCTGCTTGACTGGGGCCACGGCGCCGTCGCCGACCCGGCGCCCGAGCGCCACCCGCTCTGGCAGGTGCATCAGGGTGGCCCGCTCCGGCAGGGGGATGAAGGAAGAGATCGGCTGGCAAAGGAGCCCGCTCTGCCCGAGCGCCTCCCAGCCCGCCGCCGCCGTCCGGAGCCGGCCCCGGCCGTCGCTGAGGAGCGGCCGGAGCCGCCCGCCGCTCACACCGATGCTACGGCCGGGTCCTGGGGTAGCTCGGGCTCGATCGCCAGGCCGGCCCGCTCCAGGCACGCGGCCAGGAAGCCGTGGAAGAGCGGGTGGGGCCGGTGGGGTCGGGAGCGGAACTCGGGGTGGAACTGGCTGCCCACGAAGAAGGGGTGGCCGCGCAGCTCCATGATCTCGACCAGGCGGCCGGTGGGCGAGGTCCCGCTGAAGACTACCCCGGCCTGCTCGAGCGCCTCCCGGTAGCGGTTGTTGAACTCGAAGCGGTGGCGGTGGCGCTCGTACACCACCGACTCGCCGTAGGCCTGGGCCGCCTTGGTCCCCGGCTCCAGCTTGCAGGGATAGAGGCCAAGGCGCATGGTGCCCCCCTTGTCGGCGACGTCGCGTTGCTCGGGGAGCAGGTCGATGACCGGGTTGTCGGTGAAGGCGTTGAACTCGGTGCTGTTGACGTCCTCGGTGCCGAGTGCCTCCCTAGCCACGTCGATGCAGGCGCACTGCATGCCGAGGCAGAGGCCGAGGAAGGGGACCCGGTGGTGGCGGGCGTAGCGGGCGGCGGCGATCTTGCCCTCGACGCCGCGGTGGCCGAACCCGCCCGGGATCACCAGCCCGTCCAGGCCCTCGAAGATCGAGGTGTCGCCCGGGACCAGGGCCTCGGTGTTGATCCAGCGGACCTCGAGGCCAACGCCATGGGCGACGGCGGCATGGCGCAGCGACTCGGTCACGCTGATGTAGGCGTCGGGCAGGGCGACGTACTTGCCCGCTACCCCGACCACGACCTGGTCCTCCGCCCCCAGGATCCGGGCCACCAGCTGGCTCCAGTCGCGCAGGTCGGCGACCGGCGCCTCGATCCCCAGCTGCTCGGCGAGGTAGGCGCCCAGCCCGCTCGACTCGAGCAAAAGCGGCACCTGGTAGATGGTGGGCGCGTCGGGGACGCTGATCACCGCCCGGGGCTCGACGTCGGCGAAGAGGGCGATCTTGTCGCGGACCCCGGCCCCGACCGGCTCCTTGGAGCGGCAGACGATGGCGTCGGGCTGGATCCCGATCCCGCGCAGGGTCTGGACGCTGTGCTGGGTGGGCTTGCTCTTGAACTCCTCGCTGGCGTCGACGAAGGGGACCAGGGTGACGTGGACGTAGAAGGTGTTGCGCCGGCCGATGTCGTTCTTGAGCTGCCGGATCGCCTCGAGGAAGGGCAGCGACTCGATGTCGCCGACCGTGCCCCCGACCTCGACGATGATCACGTCGGCCTCGGACTCCTGGGCCACCCGGGCGACCCGGTCCTTGATCTCGTTGGTGATGTGGGGGATGACCTGGACGGTGGCCCCGAGGAAGTCGCCCCGGCGCTCCTTGGCGATCACCTCGCTGTAGATCTTGCCGGTGGTGACGCTGCTGGCCTTGGTCAGGTTGGTGTCGACGAAGCGCTCGTAGTGGCCGAGGTCGAGGTCGGACTCGGCCCCGTCGTCGGTGACGAAGACCTCGCCGTGCTGGTAGGGCGACATCGTGCCCGGGTCGAGGTTGATGTAGGGGTCGAGCTTCTGGAGCGAGACCTTGAGGCCGCGGGCCTTGAGGATGGTGCCCAGGGAGGCCGCCGTGATCCCCTTGCCGATCCCGGAGACGACGCCCCCGGTGACGAAGATGAACTTCGCCATCAGCGGCTCCGGCCGGCACACGGGGACCGATCACCCATGTAGCCGGATCCTAACACGCCTTGGTCAGCGGCGAGCCTCGAGGATGACGACCCGGGTCTCGTCGCTGACCCCGGGCGAGCCCGCCAGGGTGAGCTTGGCCTGGGGGGTGATCTGGGCCAGCCCCATCTCCTTGGCGAAGTCGGCGAGCTGGCCCGGTGTCTCGTCGGCGCTGGCCTGAAAGCCGACCGGGACCAGCACCGAGGGCTGGAGCTGGGAGGCCAGGGCCGCCACCTCGACCGCCCGCGCCGCCGCCCCCTCCGCGACCGAGACGGCGAGGACGTCGATGGTGCCGATCGCGTCCAGGGCCTCGACATCGAGCGGCCCGGGCAGGTCACCGAAGTCACAGACGGCGACCTCGTCCACCTCGGTCACGAAGACCGTGCCGGCCGCGGTCGCCACCCCCCTGACCGAGACCCCGCTCAGCTCGTACTCCCCCTGGCGGGCGACCACCTGGGGTCCCTTGGCGGCCCGGAGGACGTTCTCGCCCCCGGCCGCGCTGACCACGATCTCGACGGCGCCGCCGGCCGGGGCGGCGCCCGCCTTGAAGCCGGGGTCGAGCAGCACCTTGGTGTCGCGCCCCTTGAGCAGCAGGGCGCTCTCGCCCAGCCAGGTGATCTCCAATTGCCTACCTCAGCTCGGTCTGGTTTCCGAAGACGCCCTCGCTCAGGGCGAGGGAAGCGTAAGCGAAAGGACGTGGCTGACCCCATCCCGGGACACGGTCACCGAGAGCCGGGAGCCGGCATCGAGGGACTCCAGGTAGTCGGTGAGGCTGGGGTAGGCGGTCGCATGGGCGCTCCAGGCCGGCTTGCCCGCCACCGAGGTGACCACGTCCCCCACCTGGAACCCGGCCCCGGCCCCGGCCGAGCCGGCGTCGACCGCCAGTACCAGCACCCCGGAGGGGTCGTTGAGGGCCGCCGCCGAGGCGGGGTCGAGCCAGCGCGTGACCAGCCCGATCGGGCGTGCCACCGAGCCGCTGGCGATCAGCGAGTTGACCAGCTGGTCGGCGGCCGAGGCGTCGAGGGCGAATCCCGAGGCCGAGCCGCTCGAGCCCTGGTCGACCGGCTCCATCCGGTCCCCGGTCAGGATCCCGATCACGGCACCGGCCGAGTCCACCAGCGGGCCCCCGGTGCTCCCCGCCGGCTGGGGGGTATCCGTCCGGAGTACCCCGTCGACCACGGTCAGGCCGCTGGCGGTCGCCAGGTCGGGCACGGTGACGGTCAGCCCGATCGCGCTGACCGTGCCCACGTCGACGCTGGGGCCGTCGCCCACCGGGACCGAGACGGCGATGGCCACGTCGCCCGCCGCCGGAGGCGCGGTCGCGAAGGCGAGCGGGGACGGCAGCGAGGACCCAGCCACCTGGAGGACGACGACGCCGGAGTCGGGATCGGCGGCGGCGATGGTGGCGGGCAGGACCTGGCCCGAGGCGAAGGCCACCTCCACGCCGGAGGCACCGGCGACGGCCCCCTCGCTGGTGACGATCAGCCCGCCGCTGCCGGCGACGAAACCACTCGAGATGTCGGAAGCGGTGACCTGGCCGCCCGAGGCCGGGTCCCGTACCACCTCGACCAGGGCCGGACCGAGCTGGTGGACCAGGGCTGGCAGCGACGCGCTCCCGGACTTGCCAGGGGTGGTCTCGCGCTGGATCACGACCTGGCCGGGCGAGCTGTTCTCGAAG
>DATDII010000022.1:0-3204 GCA_036521135.1 Candidatus Dormiibacterota bacterium
GGCGCCGGCCGCCCGGCCCAGCTGGCCAGCCTGGAAGTCCCCGCCGATGGCGAGGTGGAGCGGGCGGACCTGGCACAGCGCGGGGTGGACCTGGTGGACATGGAGACCTCAGCCTGGGTCCGGGCCCGCCCGGGGCGGGTAGCCGCGCTCCGAGCCGTCAGCGACGCCCCCGGCGCCCGGCTTGGGGCCGCCGCCTCGCTGGTCCCGCCGGGCGCGAGCGCGGCAAGTCCGCTTCTGGTGGCCCGGCTGCTCCTGCTCCACCCGGGCGCCGTGGTCCATCTGGCCGGGGTGGCCCGGAGCCAGCGGCTGGCGCTGGCCCACCTCCGCCAGGCGGTGGCGCTGGCCTCACGGGGCCTGCTGCAGCTCGCTCAGGAGGCGACGGACCTCCCATTGGGGCCAGAGCCCGTCCCCTCTGCTCAGGGGCTTCAGTAGCTGGGCTGAGGGCCGACCTGGATCTCGTCTAGGCTCCGCGGCCGGCGGCGGAGCTGGCCGGGGCAGGCAGGGCCGGAGGCAGCTCGCTGACTCCGGCCTGCACCGCCGCTGTGGTGGCGGCGGATGCGTTCGGGGCCTCCAACAGCGCGATCGGCAGTCCAAGCGCGGCAGGGACGCTCCCCACCAGCAGCGCCGCTACCCCGCCAAGGGCCAGCCGCTGGCGGACGGCGGCGCTCAACCTTTGCCGAGTCGGCTGCCCTAGCTCGGCCCACCGCGCCGACGACGCAACCCAGGCGCTGACCAGCACCAGCCCGACCAGAGGTGACAGGTTCGGGTCTGTCGCGGTGCCGGTTCCCAATCCGCCCAGATCCTGGCCGAGCCACCAGGTCGCGGCCAGCCAGACCAGGGCCGCTCCCGACCAGATACGCCATCCCCGCCCGCTGAGAAGGCCCGCCCCGAGCACCGCCATCACGCCGACCAGGGTGGCGTTCATCAGCAGGGCTTGGCCGGTGCCGATCCGAGCCACGGCGGCGATGGGGCCGGCGAGCCAACCCGGCCCGGCCATCTGGGCCATCGCCGAGAAGGAGCCGGCCAGGACCGACCCTGACCAGAACCCCTCGCCCGGCAGCGCCTGGAGGAGTGCGCCCAGGAGCAGAAGGACGCCCACCCCTCGCCGGGTCAGGCGGGGCAGCAGATCGCTCGACCAGAGCCGGACCGGTGCCAGGAGCAGTGCCGCGCCGGCACCGTAGAGAAGGACCGCTCCGGGTGCGCCGGTGATCTCGCTGGCATGCGGGGCGAGGATGCCTCCCAGGCCCTCGGCGCCGACCCAGATGAGCAGGCTCCATGCGATCGACGTCCACAGGGCCAGCCGGCCCAGCTGGGAATCACCGCCAGCCAGGATCGCGACGCCCATACCGACCTGGACCAGGACGGCGGCGGCGGCCAGGTCGAGGGGGTGGGCCTGCCAAACCAGGACTTCGAGCCGGATCAGGTGAGCGATCCAGCCGGGCTGCCCGAGCGCGGCCGGGCCGAGCACGGAGGTCGCGAACCGGGTGGGCATGGCCGGTTGCGCCTGGAGCAGCCCGTCGATGATCCAAAGTGCCCCCAGGCCGCGGCGGAGGATGAGCCGACCCTGCGTTCGGCCCGCAGGCTGTAGCCGCCCGGTGGCGCTCGCCGGAGGTCTGCCCACCCTCCGGCTGATCCCGAGCCAGACCAGGCAAGCCACGATCAGGAGCTCGAGGACCAAGTAGAGGTAGAACTCGCCCGCGTTCGGGGTTCCCAGCGCTCCCATGCCTGGCATGGCCCGCTCCTTGTGAGTGAGGTGGTGAGACAGGGCCGGTCCAGCTCGGGGCCGGTCACCCAGCGGATAGGGTCCAGAGCGGCCCGGGCCGGGGAGAGGCCCGGAACCGCTCTGGCGATGCGTCCGCTCTAAGCGGTCGCCGTGACCGCCCGCCGTCCGAAGAAGAGCCCAACGCCCAGGGCGCCGACGGCGGTAGCAAGGTGGAGGAAGTTGTCGGGCACGTTCAGGGCGAGGATGTTGAACGAGTTGCCAATCGCGAACCAGCCCACGATTCCGAGGAGCAGGTAGACCGTTCCCACGATCAGGTTCACCGCTCGCGCCGACCGCGCGCCGGCGGCTGCGGCCGCCAGGAGGAGGAGGCCGACCAGGATGTGGACCAGGTTGTGGAGCGGATTGACTCCGAAGACGATCAGATTCTTGCCCTGGGTGGCGGCGAAGCCGACCCCGGGCGTGACCGCGAACCCGACCAGACCAACCACGATGTAGACGGCGCCGAAGACGTAGCCGAAGAGTTGATTTGGCGTCTGAGCCACCCGTGTCCGCGTGTTGACCATTGGTTTCTCCCTCGAAGTACGGCTGCGGCCGCGCTCGGCGCCGGACCGAATCGGCCGGTGGGACGGCTCGTCCCGCCCAGGTGTACGGACCGACCGGCCGAGCGGATCACCAGCCCGGTAAGTTCACCTTCGGACAGCCGCTCGGGCTCGATCTATGCTCGACGCTGGTGCGCCAGCTGGGAGGTCGGTTATCGACGACCCTGAACAGGTGATCCGATCGAGGGCGGCCGACGAATCACCAAAGGACAAGATGCTCGACGCCATCGACCTCGAGGCGCGCCCAATCGGAGAGGCTGACACGGATGCCCATCTGATGTGGCGCCTGCGCGGTCGCGATGAGCAGGCCCTGGCCGCGCTCTACGACCGCCACGCCGGGGTCGCGTTCGGTCTCGCCGTGCGCATGCTCCGCGACCGGGCCTCGGCGGAGGAGGTGGTCCAGGACGCCTTTCTCAATCTCTGGCGTCGGGCCGCCGCGTATGCTCCCGACCGCGCCAGCGTTCGGAGCTGGCTCTTGGTGATGGTCCGCTCCCGCGCGATCGACCGGCTCCGCCCCGCGAGCGCCCGGGCGCGCTCGGTACCTCTCGAGGAGGAGCCCCAGCTGAGGGCGCTCAGCGACACCTGGCGGGCGGTGGCGGACTCGGCGCGGCGGGAAGCGGTCCGCTCGGCGCTGGTGCAGCTGCCCAGCGAGCAGGGCGAGATCCTCCAGTGGGCGTACTACTCCGGCCTGACCCAGAGCGAGATCGCTGAGCGATCCGGTCTTCCCATCGGAACGGTGAAGAGCCGCACCCGGCTCGGGCTCGAGCGCCTGCGCCGGTTGCTGGGCGACAGCATCGCCGCCGAGGAGCCCGAGTCATGAGCGTCAGCGGGGGTCGACCACCAATCAGCGGGTTCACCTGCGCCGAGGTCAGGGAGGTGCTG
>DATDII010000023.1:0-2417 GCA_036521135.1 Candidatus Dormiibacterota bacterium
CAACTCTTTCCGGATACGCCGCGACCCCGCCTGCCCGGTCTGCGGCGACGAGCCTTCGATCACCGAGCCAATCGATTACGAGGGCTTCTGCCTCAACCCGGGCCTGGTCACAGCCACTCCGGTCGCCGTCTGAATGCGGCCATCGGCTGCCTGGCGGGTCAGCGCTTGGCGGGTGGGTGCTCCGGGTAGGATGGAGGCGTGAAGCAGGCCACGATCTCGCTCGACGATCTGATCACCGCAGTTGAGACCGCCCGCGACAAGGTCATGGCGGATGAGGTCCGCTCGTTGGTCAAGTTCGGGATTCCCAAGGCGATGGCCCAGCAGATGGTGGCCGCCCGGTTCCAGCAGAAGGTTGGAGGCGATGAGGGTGAAGGCGGTGAGACAGAGACTCCCGCCTGGCCCGACATGAGCTAACCCGGCCGCCCCCGACGCGGCTGCTGAGCGGACTGGGGCAGCGTGGAGGAGCTAGGCCCGCTCAGTCCGTACCGATCTGACCGCCAGTACGTCCGGCTCGAGACCTACCGTCGTCTCGGCCTGGCCGACACCACCTGGGCGGCCGAGCAGTTCAACCTTCGGGTCCACGTCTCGACCGCCGGGCCGCCGGGCGGCGAGGAGCGTGCCGCCGAGGTCTGGGGAGCCGTCGAGCGGCTTCCTCTCCAAGTGAAGGACATTCTCCGCGGGGTCATCGACGAGGTCCGGCTGGACCACGACGGCGCCTTTCCCTCGGACACGCTCGGATCCTGGCGGGATGGCACCATGCGGATCAACCGCGACTGGAGCCTGATTCCGGCCCTGAGGAGCCACAGCTGGCACCGGGACCTTGGCTACGACCTGCTCCGGGCCGCCTTGGTTCACGAGGCCGGCCACGCCCTGGTCGAGGACCCCCGCGGCGGGATCCGGCTCCGGGACACGATCGCCCTGGTGGCCGCGTCCGGCTGGCTGCCCCATCCACTCACCGATCCGGTGCCCTACGGTCCCGTCGGTAGCTCGACCGCGACCCTTGCCGCTTACTACCTGACCCGGCTGCGCCAGGTGGACCCTGACTGGGATGGCGAGCAATCCTTGGGCAGCCCGGCAATGCCCCCTGCGGCGCAGCTCGATCGTGACCTGATGCGCGAGGCACCCCCGGCCCGGGCTCGGCAACGCGGACCCCGGGGCTCGCTCGGGTTGCTCGGTCCGGATCGGCTGCTCCGCCGGTTGCGCCGGGCCAACCAGGCCGAGCTGACCAGGGAGCTGGGGGAACGCGGGCTGACCCTTGAGGATGTCGACGTCGCCCTACGCCGGCGCCGGGCGGTGACCCTCTACGCCGAGCAGTCAGTCTCAGAGACCCCGGCCGAGATCTTCCGGTACACGCACGTGCCGTTCAGCCGTGCCGAGCACAGCCGACCCGCAGCGTTGGAGGGGGAGCGCGTCCTGGTCGAGCCCTGGCGGGCGGCCGAACGAGCAGTCGGGGCGCGGCGCCCTGCCCTGGCGCCGGAGCGCCCCTGGGAGGCGCTCCAACTGGTGCGCCGGGGCGTGGGTCGGGAGCTAGGCCGGTGAGGCGGCCGGACGAGGTGTACCGGCTCGTGGACTCCCGCAACGGGGCCGAGGTCACGGTCGGGGGCTTCCCCCTCCAGCTCGAGGGCGACGCCGACTTGGGGCAAAGGCTCCGCGGTCACCTCGGGGACCCGGTCACGACCCTCGGGTCCTCGTACGACGGGGCTACCGGCGAGCGGGGAACCAAGCTGGTGACACTCCACCCGGGCGACCCCGGGTGGCTGAAGGAATCCTTGCGGCGGGCGGCTCGTGACCTGGGACTCCGGCTCACCGAGGGCGGCCTGGGAGGTGGCTGACGACCGCCTCCCAGGGGCTTGTCGAACCCGGCGGCCAAGGTCTATTGTTCAAGCCTCGCCAGGCTTTTTGGGGGCGGCAGGTGACCGGTTGGGGACGGTCGCGGCGAGCGATGCTGTCGGTTGGAGTGGTGCTGGTGGCGGTTTCGGCGACCGCCTGCGCTAGCCAGCCGACAAGGATTCCGGCCGCCTCGGCCAAGCCGAGCGCCGAACCGACCACGATCGCCCCCGGGGTGTCGGTCAACCCGGCTCAGCTGGCGTTGCCACCCTATTCCGTCTCGGCGACCAATCCGCTGGGATCGGGAGTGTCGGCGAAGCAAGTTGTACGCGACCTTGTCATCGACAACCTGGTGGAGAACGCCGCGCTAAAGACCGCCGACGCATCTCTACTGATGTATTCGGATGCCGGAGCCGTGCTGGTCCTCGACGAGCAGCAAATAAGCGCCAACGTTCTGGCTGGCGTCCAGGTGCTCTCGGTAGAGGACACAGTGTCGAGTATGGAGCTCGGGGCTCGCATTGATCCAGACAACCCGGCGTCCCACATTGCCATCGTGGTTCACGGCGTACAAGTTATGAGGCAACGGAAGA
>DATDII010000024.1:0-5747 GCA_036521135.1 Candidatus Dormiibacterota bacterium
CAGGTGCCCGTTCAGGGTCACCCCCTGGACCGCGCCCGGGTTGTAGGTGTGGGAGAGCACCGAGGCGGGCCCGTCCACAGCGCCGTGGTAGCCGATGAAGAGGCAGGCGTCGTAGTCGGCGTCCAGCCCCTCCATCATGTAGAGCGGTTTGTGCTGCCCGGAGCAGTACTCGGCCTCACCGTGGAGCTCGTCCGGGGCGAGGTTGCGCATACCGCCGTGGGAGTCGTTGACGAGGAAGGTCTGGGCCCCCGCCGCGAGCGCGCCGTCGATGGCGGCGTTCACCTCCTCGAGCAGAAGCCGCCGCCCCAGTGCCATCTCGTCCCCGGGGATGACCTGCTGCCAGTCGACGACGCCGGCGACCCCCTCCATGTCGCAGGAGATGTAGATGCGGATGCCTTTGCCCTCCCTTTCATCCAACCTTGCCCGAGAGTCCTGGGCTAGCCTCCCCGAGCCAAGCCTAGTCGCGGTCGGCGGTCGCCTGCTCCAGCTCGCGCCAGTCCTCCGGGCTCGCGACCCAGCCGGCGGCGTCGACGTTGGCCGTCACCTGCTCGGGCTTGGTCGCCCCGGCGATGACCGAGGCCACCTGGGGCCGGGCGAGGAGAGCGCCGAAGGCAACCTGGAGCAGGCTCAGCCCGCGCTCCTCGGCGAACTCCCGGAGCGCCTCGACCTGGTCCAGGCGGCGGCGGTCCTCGAGGAACTGCGAGCCGGTGCCCTGGCTGAGTCGCGAGCCAGGAGGGGGCGGCTCGCCCCGACGGTACTTGCCGGTCAGGAGGCCCCGTGCCAGGGGGAAGTAGGGCAGCAGCCCCATCCCCAGGTGCTCGAGGGCGGGCAGAAGCTCGCGCTCAGCTTCGCGCTCAAGGAGGTTGTACTCGTCCTGGGCACAGACGAAGGAGGTGACGCCTAGGGTCTTGGCCAGCCAGCCGGCCTCCACCACCTGCCAGGCGGGAAAGTTGGAGCAGCCGATCCAGCGGACCTTGCCCGCCTGGACCAGCTCGTGGAGGGATCCCAGCGACTCAGCCAGCGGAGTCGTCGGGTCAGGCTGATGCATCTGGTAGAGGTCGATGACCTCGATCCCGAGCCGGCTCAGGCTGGCCTCGACCGAGGCGCCGATGTAGGCGGCCGAGCCCCGGTGCTGGTCGGGGTCCTCGCCAGCGCGGCGCATCCCGAACTTGGTCGCGATCAGGGCCTGGTCCCGGCGTCCCCGGAGGGCCTTGCCGAGCAGCTCCTCGCTCCGCCCCTTCCCGTAGATGTCAGCGGTGTCGAAGAGGGTGATCCCCAGGTCGAGCGCCGTGTCGACCACGCCCGCGACCGCATCGTCCGGCATGCGGCTGCCGAAGCTGTTGGTGCCGAGCCCCACCGCCGAGACGGTGGGTCCGCCCCGACCCAGGGAGCGGCCCTCCAGCTGTACCGAGTTGCTCAACACGTGCTCCCTTTGGAGATGGTCCGGCGCTTCAACACCATGTTGTCAGATGGGGCCCGGCTGAGTTGGTGGGAGTCGGCGTCCGAGCTCGGTGGGCCCGCGCCTGTCAAGCTTGCGAGGAAGCCGACGATCGGCCAGGGTGAGGACGCCGTAAGCCCTCCTTTGAAATGAGGTGGATGGCCAGCATGGAAGTCAAGGAACTGGGGCATCTGGTGCTCTACGTGCACGACATCGAGCGATCGGCTGCTTTCTACGGTGAGGTGCTCGGCTGGAGGCGGATCTCCCCAGCGGGCCTGCCGGTGGCCGCATTCTCGAGCGGCCGCACCCATCACGAACTGCTGCTGATCGAGGTCGGCCCCTCGGCCCAGGACCTTCCCCAGGGACGGCACGTCGGGCTCTACCACTTTGGCCTCAAGGTGGCCGACTCGGATGAGGAGCTCAAGGTGGTGCTCGACCACATCCAGGAGCAGGGCGTGACCCTGGTCGGCACCGCCGACCACACGGTCACCCACAGCATCTACATCAAGGACCCCGACGGCAACGAGATCGAGCTCTACTCCGACGTCGCGGGTGCCGATTGGCGGACCGACCCCGACCTCCTGCTCTCGCCGACCCGCCCGCTCCAGCTCTAGCCGAGTCGCGGTCGCTGGGCCCGACGGCCCGATATGCTGGGGTCCGCCTCGGTCGGCGGGGCTGAACCGGGCTGGGGAGGAGGGAATCGGTGAAGAGGCAGTTGCTGGCCGGGGGTCTCGGAGTGGCCGTGCTGGCGGGCGCAGGGATCGCGAGCGTGACCGTGGGCCCCTCGGTGACCGCGCTGGCCAAGTCCTCGATCTCCGGCTGCGCCCCAGGCCAGCTCCATCTCTACAAGTCGGGCCAGCTCACGGTGGCCACGGACAGCCCAGCCTACTCGCCATGGTTCGAGCACAACCAGCCCAAGAACGGCCGGGGTTTCGAGAGCGCCGTCGCCTTCGCCGTGGCCGAGGCCCTGGGCTTCAAGAAGAGCCAGGTGCACTGGACGATCGAACCCTTCGACAGCTCCTACAGCCCTGGGCCCAAGACCTTCGACTTTGACATCAACGAGATCACCATCACCGCCGCCCGGGCCAAGGCGGTCACCTTCAGCAAGGGCTACTACAACGACCATGAGGCGCTGATCACGGTCAAAGGGTCGGCGCTGATCACGGCCCATTCGCCAAGCCAGCTCAGGACCTACAAGTACGGCGACGAGGTCGGTACCACCAGCCTCGCCTACATCGAGCGGGCGATTCAACCAACCGTCAGACCGGCTGTGTACAACAATCTCAATGACGTCGCCTCGGCACTCTCCGACCATACCATCGACGGATTCGTCACCGACACTCCGACGGCGCAGTACATGGCGGCGTCGGGAGAGGTCAAGCACGGCCTGGTGGTGGGACAGTTCCCGAGCAGCGATGAGGATTACGGACTGCTCTTTCAGAAGGGCAATCCCCTTGTCAGTTGCGTCAACAAGGCGATCTCGCGGATCAAGTCGGACGGCACCCTGGCCCGGCTGCAGCACAAATGGCTGGGAATCTACACCAAGATCCCAACCTTAAAGCCCTAGTTCGCCAACCCGGCGGGATCAGCGTCGGTCATGAGCTCGAGTCGACGCCGCCGCCTTGATCCAGGTCATAGCCTTGTCGGCGCGGGTGCACCACGGAAGTGGCTGGTTGCCGCCGTTTTTCGCCTGGACCTAACGGTGCGCCCGACGTCACGTGGCCAGCTACGCCCTGCCCAAGTCGCTACTCTGCCGGGCCTTCCTTGACCTCCTTGGCTGCGGCGTCGACCAAGGCCACGTGAGCGCAGGTCTGGCAGAGCGGGAACCGCCCGGCGCCTTCTACCTTGGGCCAAGGATGGTCGGCCTCCAGAGTACGGATCCAGCACTCCTCTTCCCAAACGTGGTGAAAGGGATAGTGGCCGGGTGTGGCGACCTCAAAGTAGTGCGGCGGAACTCTGGCCATCACGGTGCCCTCCCGAACTCGGGATCAACCTGCAGCCGTGGCGACCTGGGCCGGCGCTCATCCCCCAGGAACCGGTGAAAGTCTGGCGAATCTAAGCTCTCGGTCGTGGGCAACGTGGGCCGCCGCTTGAGCCTGAGGACGCCGCCAGGCAGAGCGGCCTTGAGCGCGTCACCGCGCTGCCGCCGGGGTGGCGGGGTGGCTGCGGCCGGTCTTGCGTACAACTCCAAGGCGGCAGCATAACGCCGGGACGGCGCCAACCGGCGATTGCCAAGGTCCGCCGCCGCGCGCTGGCTCCGGGCCGGGCGGACCGCCCCTGCTCGCCTCACTGGCGGCCGGCTCGCTACGCTTCCGGCATGCGGTCCAGACCGGCGGGATGAGCGGTGCTCTCAGGCCCGGACGGGCTCGAGCAGGGCCCGTTAGTGGTCGCGGGCGGGCCACCTCCCAGCAGCCTCGGTAGCGGGCGCCGCCGGACCGCCCTACACGGCCGGCGAGCGGTCGCGGTCTCCGCCGCCAGCAGCGTCGCCCTGCTCGGCTTCCTGGCCGCCCTCTTCTTCTTCGCCCCGGGCAGCGAGCAGGTGCGGCGGACCTTCTTCAACCTCTCCGACGCCAAGACCGGCTTCTTCGGTGATTCCCGGGGTGGGATCTTCTCTGAGGCGGGCGCGCTGGTCCTCAACATCGAGCTCTTCCTCATCGCCGAGGCGCTGATCCTGGTCCTGGCGATGGTGATCGCGATGATCAGGCAGCTGCGGGGCCCGGTCACCTTCCCGCTCCGGATGCTGGCGATCGCCTACACCGACTTCTTCCGGGGCGTTCCCCTGATCCTGGTCATCTACGCCATCGGCTTCGGTGTCCCGGCCCTCAACCTGGCCGGGATCTCGACCCAGGCGACCGTGGTCTACGGCGAGATCGCCCTGGTGCTCTCCTACTCGGCCTACGTGTCGGAGGTGTACCGGGCCGGGATCGAGTCGGTCCACCCGAGCCAGGTGGCGGCGGCGCGCTCGCTTGGCCTCTCCCAGTGGCAGGCGATGCGCTCGGTGGTGGTCCCCCAGGCGGTCCGGCGGGTGATCCCTCCCCTGCTCAACGACTTCATCAGCCTGCAGAAGGACACCGCCTTGGTGGCGGTGCTCGGGGTGATCGAGGTCAACCGGGCGGCCGGCATCCTCAGCTCGACCGACTTCAACTACACCGGCTACACCGTGGCCGCCCTGCTCTTCCTGCTGCTGACCGTCCCGCTCGCGCGCTTCACCGACTGGCTGATCGCCAGGGACCGCCGCCGCCGCCAGTCCGGGAGCCCCACCTGATGCCGGCGATGGCGGCCCCCCCCGACCCGGGTCTGGCCCTCCAGCTCGAGGGGGTGCGCAAGTCGTTCGAGCGCAACCTGGTGCTTCGCGATGTCGATCTGGCGGTGGCACCCCACGAGGTGGTGTGCCTGATCGGGTCGTCGGGCTCAGGAAAGTCGACCCTGCTCCGCTGCATCAACCTGCTGGAGGAGATCGACCAGGGCCGGATCTGCTTCTTCGGCGAGGAGATCAACGCCGAAGCGATCGATGTCAACCTGCTCCGGCGCCAGATCGGGATCGTCTTCCAGGCCTTCAACCTCTTCCCTCACATGACCGTCCTCCAGAACTTGACCCTGGCCCCGATCCGGGTCCTGGGCAAGTCCAAAGGAGAGGCGGAGGCGGAGGCGGACGCCCTCCTCGACCGCTTCGGCCTGCTGGAGAAGCGCAAGGAGTACCCCGACCGCCTCTCCGGTGGGCAGCAGCAGCGGGCGGCGATCGCGCGGGCCCTGGCGATGCAGCCTCGGCTCATGCTCCTCGACGAGGTCACCTCGGCTTTGGACCCGGAGCTGGTGGCGGAGGTGCTCAACGTGATCCGGTCCCTGGCCCAGGCGGGGATGACCATGGTGATCGCGACTCATGAGATGGGCTTCGCCAGGGACATCGCCAGCCGGGTCTGCTTTCTGGATGGCGGGGTGATCCTGGAGCAGGGACCGCCCGACCAGATCTTCCGGGCCCCGGAGCAGGAGCGGACCAGACGCTTCCTCCAGAGCCTGACCGAGGCGGGACGGCTCTAGCCCGGGACGGGGTCAGCGCCCAAGCCGCCCCGATGCCGGCGCCTTCCGACGGCGGTCAGCTGTGCAGACCGCACTCCGTCTTGTCAGTACCAGCCCAGCGCCCGGAGCGCGGGTCCTCGCCGGGCCTGACCGGCCGGGTCGTTGGAGCGCACCCGATCGAAAGGTATCCCTGGGCCAGGAGCGGGTGGAGCGGCAGATGGTGTGCGTCCAGGTAGTCGTCCACCTCACTGTCGGTCCAGGCCGCAAGCGGGTTGACCTTGACCATCTGGCG
>DATDII010000025.1:0-14941 GCA_036521135.1 Candidatus Dormiibacterota bacterium
CTCCTACGTGCTCTTGGGCTCGCTGGTGCTGAGCATGGAGCTGGCCTCGGACCAGCCCTCGCGGCGCAACTGTGGAACCTGCCGGGCCTGCCTGCCTAGCTGCCCGACCGGGGCTCTGGTGGCGCCCGGGGTGATCGACACCCCGCGATGCATCAGCTACCTCACCATCGAGCACCAGGGGCCGATCCCAAGCGCGCTGCGGCCGCAGATGGGAAGCTGGGTCTTTGGCTGCGATCTCTGCCAGGAGGCCTGCCCGATTAACGCCCGGCTCGCCCCCGCCCCCGTCCCGGTCGGCCAGGCCACTACCGCCCAGGGTCCCGTCCCCTATCCCGACCTGATCGAGCTGCTCGAGCTCTCCGAGCCCGAGTTCCAGGCCCGCTTCCGGTCGACCACCGTCCGTCGCAGCGGTCGGGAGCGACTCGCCCGCAACGCCGCCCTGGCTCTGGGCAACGTCGGCCAGCGGGCCGCCGTGCCCGCCCTGGCCCGCGCCCTCGCCGCCGACCCCTCCCTGGTCGTCCGGGGGGCGAGTGCCTGGGCTCTGGGAGAGCTCGGGGGCCCGGCCGCGGTTCAGGCGCTGCTCCATAGCGCCCGTGACGAATCCGACGCAGCCGTCCAAGCTGAGATCAGGGCTGCGCTCGGGCGAACCGCGGGACCGAGTCCAGTCTCGCCTGGCCGACTGCGTTTCGGGCGCCATTCGGCATAATCGCGGCGGTGGCTGGCTTTGCCCCGGTCTGCGCAGCGGTCGACATCCCCCCGGGCGCTGGGCGGGTGATCGATGTCGACGGCGTGGAGATAGCCATCTTCCACGTCGACGGGGTCTTCCACGCCCTCGAGAACAGCTGCGCCAGCGGCGGCTCGATCGGCGAGGGTGAGCTGCGCGGCCACGTGGTCACCTGTCCCCTGGACGGCGAGACGTACGACGTCCGGACCGGGATCTCCCCAATCTCGGACGCGATCTTCGTCAAGCACTTCGACGTTCGGGTCGACGCCGGCGGCAACGTCTTGGTGCGAATGGAGCCTACCGAGGACGAGGACGAGGACCTCTGAAGCGTCGCCTGGGCGCGATCGACATCGGGTCGAACACCGTCCACCTCCTGGTGGCCACCCTGGGACCGGAGGGGACCAGTGAGCGCCACCACGCCGTCCACCTCCTCGGGCTCGGGCGCCAGGTGGCAGCCAGCCGCCGACTTGGCCCCAAGCTCCTCGAGGAGACCGCCGAGCTGGTGGGCCAGCTGGTCCGCAAGGCGAGGGAGGACGGGGCCGAGCGAATCGGGCTGGTCGGAACCGAGGCGCTCCGCAACGCCAGCGACGGGGCGTCGCTCTGCGACCGGATCAAGGCCGGCACCAGGCTCCAGCTCCGGATCCTCACCGGCGAGATGGAGGCCCGGCTCAGCTACCTCGGGGCCACTTCCTTCCGGGTCGCACCGGATCAGCCCGCCACCGTCCTGGATGTCGGGGGCGGGAGCACCGAGGTGGTCCACGGCGTGGGCAGCCGACCCACCGGGGGCAACAGCCTTCGACTGGGCTCAGATGGGTTGCTGATGGCGGTCAGGGCCGATGACCCGCCCACGGCGCGCCAGCGGGTGGACGCGGACCTGCGCATCTCGATGCTGCTGGAGGCGGCGCCGGCGGCGCCCCGGCCGGGCGCGGTCATCGCCTGCGGTGGAACGGCGGCGAACCTGCCGATGCTGCTCGGGATCTGGCGCCCCTTTGCTGATTCCAAGGACGCCTTGCGCCAGGAGGATGAGCGCGAGCCCTGGCTCAGCTTGAGCCGCGACGACGTCGAGCGAGCCGTCCGCCTGACCGGCGAGCACTCGAGCGCCGAGGTCGCCATGCGGACCGGGCTCAGCCCCGCCCGAGCCCGCCTGATGGCGGGCGGCGTCCTCATCCTGCGTGGGCTCGTGGAGCGCTATTCCGCCCGGGAGCTGGTCGTGACCGAGCGGGGCCTGCGGGACGGGGTCGTCATCCGGCTCGGCGCCGCCTCCACCCAGCCCCGTCCCGCCTGAGCCGGCGCCGCGCCTGCGATCAGGCGAAGCCCGTGCCCTAAGCTGGGACCGTGCCGGTCTTTGACTTTCACACCCACACCACCATCTCCGACGGTCATGCGGACGCGATGGAGATGGCCCGCCGGTGTCAGCAGAACGGTTACGGCGCCTACGTCTGCAGCGACCATGTCGATGAGGGCACGGTCGGGGGCCGGGTTCCTGAGATCGTGGACGCCTGCCGCCGAGTGACCGCCGAGCTGGCCATCACGGCGATCCCAGCGGTCGAGGTGACCCGGGTTGCGCCCGAACGGGTGGCCAAGGTGGCCGCCCGGGCCCGCTCCCTGGGAGCGCTCTTGGTGGTCGTCCACGGCGAGACCCTGGGCGACTTTCCCCAGCCCGGGCTCAACCTGGCGGCGGTCCGCTGCGCTGACGTGGACATCCTTGGGCACCCGGGCCTGATCACCCACGAAGCGGCGGAGCTGGCCCGGGCCAACCAGATCCACCTTGAGATCAGCGCCGCTGGCCTGCACGGCCTCACCAACGGGCACGTGGCCCAGGTCGCCCGGGAGGTCGGAGCCGCCCTGGTCCTCGACTCCGACGCCCACCGGCCCGAGAGCCTGCTCACCGCTGAGCGGGCCCAGCAGGTCCTCGAGGGTAGCGGCCTGACCCTGGCCGCGGTCGCCCAGGTGGCGGCCGATGCCCCGGGCGCGATCCTCTCCCGGCGCGGGATCGCGCTTCCGGTGGCGCGACCCTCCTGAGGACCTCCGGCCCGGGCTAGGGCCCCGGGATCGGCGGCGAGGCCGAGGGACCGGGCGTGGCGGTTGGCAGCGGGGTCGCGGTCGGGGTCGGGGTCACGTTGGGGAGCGGGGTGAGCGCGCCGTGGACGGAGTTGGTCGGCACCGTCTCGATGTCGTCCAGCGTCACCACCACCAGCTTGCCACTCGAGTTCTGCCCGAAGGTGACCACCACCGCGTCGCCGGAGATGAGGTCGCCGAGCGGGGTTGCCACCCCTCCCCGGGTCAGCACCGACTTGGTCGTGACCAGCGCCGCGACGGGAGTGCCCCCCTGGGGTTGGATGGCGATCACGTTGATGTCGGCTGAGATCCCGACGATGGTGCCGTTGATGGGATGCCCGACCAGTGCCTGGACCGAGGCGGACGCCTTTGGTGAGTGGTGGTGGACCGCGGCCGGGGCCTTGTGCGGCGCACCGCCCACGGCGAAGATGGTCAAGGAGGCGATCCCGAGCCCAACGCCGAGGACGGAGAGGGCGATGATCGCGAAAAAGATCAGCGCCAGCAGGCCGTGGCCGTGGAAGCCGATGAAGTTGTGGCGCGCCTGAAGCCGACGCCCGGCCCGGAGTCGGGGCCGCCTGTGGGTCGCCGAGCGCGTCCGCGGCAGCCGGGTCTCGGCCAACTCCTCTCCTTATGACACTTGACCGGTCGGAGCCCGTCCCGGCGGGAGCCGACCCGGCCGGAGTATAGGGGACGTCCCAAGATCAATCGAACGCCCCCGGTATCATCAACTGCCACCCATGAACTCCGATTACGATCACGCCTCCCTGGAGGCCAAGTGGCAGGCGCGCTGGGCGGAAACCGGGCTCGACCAGGTCGATCTGGCCCGGGCCAAGCGGCCCTACTACAACCTGATGATGTTCCCCTACCCCTCGGCCGAGGGGTTGCACGTGGGCAACATGTTCGCCTTCTCGGGTGCCGACGCCCACGGCCGCTTCGAGCGGATGAACGGCTCCGACGTCTTCGAGCCGATCGGCTTCGACGCCTTCGGCATCCACAGCGAGAACTTTGCCCTCAAGGTGGGCCGTCATCCGTCTCAGCTGATCGCCAGCAACGTGAAGCACTTCCGGGCCCAGCTCAAGCGGTTGGGGGCGCAGTTCGACTGGAGCAAGACCGTCGACACCACCGATCCCGCCTATTACAAATGGACCCAGTGGCTCTTCCTCACCCTCTGGAAGGGCGGCTTCGCCTACCGGGCCCGGCGCAACGTGAAGTGGTGTCCCCAGGACCTGACCGTGCTCGCCGACGAGCAGGTCCTCGCCGACGGCACCTGCGAGCGCTGCGGCGCTCTGGTCACCGAGCGGGAGTTGGAGCAGTGGTTCCTGCGGATCACCGCCTTCACTGAGCGACTGCTCCAGAACCTGGACACGCTCAACTGGTCAGAGAGCACCAAGCTCCTCCAGCGGCACTGGATCGGCCGCAGCCAGGGAGCGCTGATCGACTTCCCAGTCGAGGGCGAGGCGCCCCTGCGGGTGTTCTCCACCCGCCCTGACACGATCTTCGGGGCCACCTTCATGGTGCTGGCTCCCGATCATCCCCGGACCCTGGAGCTGGCTTCGAGCAGCAGCCGAGAGGCGGTCGCCGAGTTCGTCGAGGAGGCGGCCAGGCGCCGGATCGCGGGCCTCCGCGCCGACGAGGGCTCGACCGCGGGCGTCGCCCTGGGCCGGGACGCGCTCCATCCCCTGACCCAGCGGCGGGTCCCCATCTTCACCGCCGACTACGTGCTCTCGGGATACGGCACCGGGGCGATCATGGCCGTGCCCGCGCACGACCAGCGCGACCACGCCTTCGCCCTGGCCCACCAGCTTCCGGTCGTCGAGGTGGTGTCAGGACGGCAGGGCGGCGGTGCCCACGGCGGCGCCGGGGTGCTGGTCAACAGCGAGCAGTTCGAGGGCCTGCAGGCCCCGGACCCGGCTCGCGAGGTCATCACCGCGGCCCTGGTCGAGGCCGGCTACGGCCAGGCCCATGTCACCTACAAGCTGCGGGATTGGGGGATCTCCCGGCAGCGCTACTGGGGCCCGCCGATCCCGGCTGTCCACTGCCCCACTTGCGGCGCGGTTCCGGTCCCCGAGGAGGACCTTCCCGTCCTGCTCCCCTACATCGAGGACTTTCGTCCGCTCGGGACCGGGGAGTCGCCCCTCGCCCGCGACCCAGAGTTCCTCAGGACGACCTGCCCTCGCTGCGGCGGCGAGGCCCGCCGTGACACCGATGTCTCCGACACCTTCCTCGACAGCTCCTGGTACTACCTGCGCTACCCGTCGGCCGACCGGGACGACGTTCCCTTCGACCGTGAACTGACCCGCAAGTGGCTTCCGGTCACCTATTACGACGGCGGCAACGAGCACGCGGTGTTGCACCTCCTCTATTCGCGGTTTGTGACCATGGCGCTGCAGCAGCTGGGCTATCTCGACTTCGAGGAACCGTTCCTGCAGTTTCGCGCCCACGGCATGATCGTGATGGATGGCGCCAAGATGTCTAAGTCCCGCGGCAACATCGTCGTGCCCGACGAGTACATCACCCGCTACGGTGCCGACGCCTTTCGCCTCTACCTTCTCTACCTCGGTCCCTACCACGACACCCTCAACTTCATTGACACCGGGATCAACGGCCCCTTCCGCTTCCTGACCCAGGTGCTCCGGTTGCTGGAGCGGTTGGAGGGGACGGACGAGGCTCATCCCGAGCCGATCGCACTGGCGCGCGCCCGGCACCGCTGCATCCGCCAGGTGACCAGGGACACCCCGGAGCGGAAGTACAACACCGCGATCGCGGCGATGATGATCTTCGTCAAGCGGCTGCGCGACCATGACGGGCCGATCCCCGAGGCCGCGCTGGAAACTCTGGCGCTGCTGCTCGCCCCCTATTGCCCCCATCTGGCCGAGGAGATCTGGGAGCGCCTGGGGCGGCCCTACTCGGTCCACCAACAGCCCTGGCCCAGCGCCGACGAGGCCCTGGTTGCCGAGGAGCAGGTGGTGGTGGTGGTCTGCATCAACGGCAAGAAGCGGGATCAGCTGGAGGTGGCAGCCGGGACCGACGCCGGCACCATCGAGCGCCAGGCGCTGGCCCTGCCCCGGATCCAGCAGTGGCTCGGAGGCCGCAATCCGGAGCGGGTATTCGTGGTCCCGGATCGCCAGGTGAACCTGGTTCTCGCCAGCTAGCCACGATCGCTCCCTGGCACCGCACGGCCCCATCGCCGGCTAGCGGAGCGGTGAGTGCACTCGTCGCCCCGAGAAGCCCCCCAGGCCCATGGCCGGCGCCCGCCCCGGTTGGTCACCCGCCTCCAAAGCTAGGTAGATCCACCTATGTCAGTTCAGGCGTTACCAACGTCGCCGCCCGCCCCGGCCCGGGAGATGATGGATCTCGTGGTTGCCACCAGCTCATCGAGGCGGATGGCAAACCCAAGCAGCGATTGGTGGAGGTCCTTCAATGAGCGCAGGTGACACTGGCTCGGACGAGCGCAGGACCAGCGGCGCGACGCTGCTGTGGACAGCTGGGGGAATGCTGGTGGTCGGT
This sequence comes from Candidatus Dormiibacterota bacterium, assembly GCA_036521135.1. Classification (GTDB taxonomy): domain Bacteria; phylum Chloroflexota; class Dormibacteria; order Aeolococcales; family Bog-877; genus Bog-877. The sequence goes on from DATDII010000025.1 coordinate 6,287, forward strand.
GCACTGGCGCTGACTGGCCTTTTTGTCGCCAACGGTCCCGCATTCCGGGCCATGGGCGGTAGCAACGGAGTGGCGGCGACGATTCATCTCACCGTTGTCACCAACGCTGGGCCTCACAAGGACTGGCCCGCATTTGAGCCCGCCAGCTTCTCGCTCCCGGTCGGTGAGCCTGTGAGCATCACCATCAGGAACCTGGACAGCGCCACTCCTCTGCCTACTGAGTTGAGCAGCCATGCCAACGTCACCGGCGTGGTGGGCGACGTCCTGCGGGTCGAGCCGCTTCGGCAGATGGAAAGGCGTGCAGGCGCGGGGTCGGTGAGGACGCTGAGCACGGTTGAGCTGAGCCAGGTCTCCCACACCTTCAGCATCCCCGAGCTCGGCCTCAACGTCCCCATCCCCGCTCTATCTCGAACCACTTTCACGGTGCGGATTGCGAAGGCCGGGAATTACTCCTGGCTTTGCTTCGATCCCTGCGGTGGCGGAGCCGACGGTGGCGCAGCCCCGATGGGAATCGTCGGCTACATGGCGGGCACGGTCACCGTGTCCGCCTGATCGTGGGCGGAGCGACTGGGTCTGGCTCGGGTCCGACCCCATCTGGATACGGTCCCCGCACGACCCAGACCGGTGCGCTGCGGATCGGGCACGAGTTAGAGTTGCACCATTCACAGGCTAGCCGAGCCCGTGCAGGTCGTGGCGAACTGGACCCAAGGCCTGAGCGCGATCAGAGGTCATCCGGCCCGTAGCTCAGCTGGTTAGAGCAGGGCTCTTATAAAGCCCAGGTCCTGGGTTCGAGTCCCAGCGGGCCGACCACCTGGCGTGTGTGAGTTCGGCTCAGGGTTGACGACTCCTTCGGTAGTCGCTTGACACTCCCTGACTCTCCAGGAGGTCAGCGTGACCGAACAGCGCTGTCAGGCGGTACTTACCCCCCCGGGTCATGACTGCCGGGTCGTGGGCCTCGGCTACGCCTGCTAGTGCAAACGTGGTTGCCGGCCTCCACGATTTGCAATCCCGCAGAACGTCCCAGTGGAGTAGAACAGCGGCGGCCGACCCGGCCAGGTCAGGTCAGGTCAGCAAGCACCGGAGCGGCCCGGGCGCGACCACCTCGCGGCACCGGCCCAAGAAGCTGTGCCACGATCTTGTCGGAGGCCACCGAAAGAGCCCGAAGATGAGGATGATCCGATGCCCACCCACTGCCGCTGCAGGCGCTCGACCGAAGGCAGTTAGAGATAGCTGCGGAGCTCTCCGACCAGAACCAGGCGTTCCCCCCCCACGTGCTCCGCGAGTACGCCCTCCTCGCTGACGGCGAGCGCGGAATCCTGGTCGGGCCTCGCGGCGACTTCGCCTGGATGTGCGCACCGCGCTGGGACTCCGAGGCGGTGTTCTCGAGCCTGGTCGGCGGGCGCGGTCTCTACGCGGTGACCCCATCTGAGAGCCGGTTTGTCTGGGGTGGCTACTACGAGGGCGGCTCCCTGATCTGGCGCAGCCGCTGGGTGACGTCAAGCGGCGTGGTCGAGTGCCGGGAAGCCCTGGCCTTCCCCGCCGACGAGCACACCGCCGTTGTGCTGCGCCGGATCAGGGCGGTGGAGGGTCCAGCCCAGCTCAGAGTCGTCCTCGACGCCCGGGCTGGCTTTGGTCGCCGCCCGATGAGGGAGGCGAAACGTCACCAGGGGATATGGACGGCCCGGACCGGTGACCTATACCTGCGCTGGACCGGGGCGGCGGCGGCCAGGCCCGCTGGCGACGGGGCGCTCAGGCTCACGGTGAAGCTCGAGCCGGGCGCTCACCACGACCTGGTCCTCGAGGTCGGCGATCACCGCCTCAGCGACAAGCCGGTCGAGGCCGAGATCGCCTGGGGTGCCACCGAGGCGGCCTGGGGTCGGGCGGTCCCTGAGCTCACCGACGTGCTCGCACCCCGTGACGCCCGCCACGCCTACGCGGTGCTGCGCGGACTCACCAGCTCCGGTGGAGGGATGGTGGCGGCGGCCACGATGGGCCTGCCCGAGCGAGCCCAGGCCGGCCGCAACTATGACTACCGCTATGCCTGGATCCGTGACCAGAGCTATGTCGGCCAGGCGGTCGCCGCCGCTCAGCCCCATCCCCTGCTCGACGATGCCGTGGGCTTCATCGCCGAGCGGATCCTGGCCGACGGCCCCGATCTGAAACCCGCCTACCGCATCGACGGCGGCCCCATCCCGGACGAGCGCAGGCTGCGCCAACTGGCCGGCTACCCCGGGGGCAGCGGCAAGATCGGCAACTCAGTCAATCACCAGTTCCAACTCGATGGCTTCGGTGAGGCTCTGCTGCTCTTCGCCGCCGCCGCCCGGCACCAACGTCTCAGCAGTGATCACTGGCAGGCGGCGGAGACCTCGGTCGCGGCCATCGAAGCCCGCTGGGGCGACCCCGACGCCGGAATCTGGGAGCTCGACAACCGGCGCTGGGCCCACTCCCGGCTCACCTGCGTGGCCGGCCTGCGGGCGATCGCAGGCGCTGCCGCGGCCGAGGAGGCCGCCCGCTGGAGCAGCCTGGCCGACACCATCGCCGCCGACGTCGCGTCTGACTGCGTCCACCCGAGCGGGCGCTGGCAGCGCGCCCCCGACGACGAGCGTGTCGACGCCTCCCTGCTGCTGCCGGCGATCCGGGGGGCGGTCGCCGCCGACGACCCCCGGAGCCGGGCCACCCTGGCGGCGGTGGGCGACGAGCTTGGCGAGGAAGAGTTCGTCTACCGGTTCCGCCACGATCAGCGACCCCTGCATGAGACCGAGGGCGCCTTCGTTTTGTGCGGGTTTCTGATGGCCCTGGCCAGCCACCAGCAGGGTCGTGCCCTGGAAGCCCGATCGCTGTTCGAACGCAACCGTGCGGCATGCGGTCCGCCCGGCCTGCTCACCGAGGAGTACGACACCAAGCAGCGCCAGCTCCGTGGCAACCTCCCCCAGGCGTTCGCCCACGCCCTCCTGCTTGAGTGCGCCGCCCGGCTCCGGCAGCCTTGGGCCGACTTGTGACCCTGAGCGCCGATCACCGCGGCCACCCCCCTGCAGGCCGAGCTCGGTCACGGGGACGGTGAGGGCGCTCAGCCCGGTCCGGGCCGCCGTCGGCGCCGTCCGTCTCGCCCTCCCCGACATGGTCATCCCTTGGTGGGCCGACCGACCGCTCGACGCCCGGGGCCGTAGAGCCGTCCGGCTGCTCGGAGCTCGTCAGCTAACCCAGGCTTTGGTCACCGGGCCCAACCCGGTCGCGGCGACGCTCTGGCTGGGCACCGAGGCGGACCTTGCCCACGCGGCCAGCATGATCGGCGTGGCGCTGGTCGCCTCCCGCTACCGTCGAGACGCGTTCGGTGACGCCGCCATCGCCCTGGCCTTCGCCTGGGCCGGGATCCGCGCTGCTCGGAGCGCTCCGGCCAGGCGAGACCGGGCGTTCCCGCTCGCAGCGTGGCGCGACCGCAGCGCCGACCGGCTGGCGAGGCGACTCGTGCCCGGATACTCGCGGGCGGCTTCATGGCGGTTGGATGCTGACCCCTTCCCCGCCCGGAAGTCAGCTGTGCGCCAGCGCCTGGTGCCCGGGCTCAGCGACTGAACTGTCCCCGCCGCGGTCGCCATCCAGCGCGTCGACCGCCGCCTCCACCATCCGGACCAGGCCCTCGGCGCACTGCTCCTCCAGCCCGGGGGCCTCGTTGACCAGAACGTGGGCCAGGACCCCGAGCCCGCGGTGCTCCCAGACATTGCCGTCACGAATCTGGTCGCTGCCCTGCTCGGTGGTGGCCAGGTAGACGAGTCGGCGGTCCTTCGGGTCGCTGACCCGCTTGGCCATCCCGAGCTCGACCAGGCGGTCGGCGACCGGGGTCGTCGCCGCGGGCGAGAGTCGGAGCAGGCCGGCCAGCTCGGTCATCGTGGTCGGCCCGGACTGGATCAGGTAGAGGGCCTGGACCTGACGGCTGGAGAGGTTGTCGGCTTCCTCCACCCCCTCGACCCGGGGCCGGAAGAGCAGATGGAGGACATCGTGGAGGCGTGCCAGCTCCCGCAGGAGACGCTCGGCGCGGACTTGCCCAGAGGGACTCGCCATGTTCTTTGCTCCAGTCCGATCGGGACATCCGCGATGGCAGAGGTCTGTCTGCTCTGGGCCACGTTACCAGCCTGATCCGTCTCCATCCGATGGCCGCGCCGGGGGGCCGTGGTGACTTGGGTTCCGGCCCGGGAGTGGCCCGCCATGTAAAAATGGCCAGGGTGGCCTGAGAGGGGGAGCGGCGTCCGCCCCAGCTCGGGGGCCGCGGCCAGTCCCGCGGCGGGATCACCGTGCAGGAGAGTCACGCCTTGTCCTTGGTGGTAATCCTCTGTGAGGACCGGTTCCGCGATGAACTCGAGTCCCTCGCCAGCGACGTCGGCTACCAGCTCCCCGGCCACGCCGAGCTGGCCCCCGCGCCGGGCCCGGCGGTCCGGGCGCGGATGGAGCGGGATCCTGACGTGGCCTTGGTGATCAGCGAGCAGGTGGGCCGGGAGTGGCTGAGCGCCCTCGACCAAGAGGGAACCCGCTACTGGCTGGTCGAGGCGGGCTCGCCCCGGGGACCGGGTTTCCAGCCACCGCAGCGCAAGCCCCATCGCCACCTGCTGGGCCTGGACCGGAGCACGCTCGGATACCTGCGTCAGCTCCTCGACGACTGGCGGGACCGCGACCTGCTCCGGGTCGACTGCTTCACCTTCGCCTTTCGGGACGGCCTTCCCCACGAGGCCGACTGGGTCGTCGACACCCGCTTCCTCGACAGCCCCTACTGGATCGCCGAGATGCGCGAGCGCCCCGGCACCGATCCCTTGGTCAGGGACTACGTCATGGAGCAGCCGGGGGCCCAGGAGCTGGTGGGTCAGTTCCTGCCGATGCTGCTCCGGCTGGTGCCCCTGTACCAGTCCCAGCGCCGGTCGGTGCTCCGGGTTGCGGTCGGCTGCACTGGGGGCCTGCACCGGTCGATGGCGATCGCCTCCGAGCTGGTGGAGCGGATCGACAGCTCAGGGCTGGCGGCGGCCCGCTTCCTCAGCGAACCCCCGCTCCACCTGCCCCAGGAGCTGGACTAGCCCCCGAGCGCCGAGAAGACGGGCTGGTCCAGGGACATCTCGGTCCGGGGCAGCGCCGAGCGGACCAGGTCCTCATAGGCGCTGCGCACCTCGGGATAGCGCAGGAAGAGCAGGTGAGCGTACTCCTGGACCACGGGCCGGGGCGGCCGGCGGAGCCGGAGGTGGACCTCCGCGGGCAGGTGGTTGGCCTTGCGCCCGTTGCAGCGCCGGCAGGCGACCACCTGGTTCTCCCAGCTGCTCGGGTTGCCGCCCCGGGAGCTGGGGATGACGTGGTCGATGGTGAGCTCAGGCGGCGACGCGTGCACGCCGCAGTACTGGCAGCAGTACTCGTCGCGAAGCAGCAGGTTGCGCCGATTCGGTCGCAGCATCCGCCGGGGCACGACGATGTTGCGCAGCAACCGGACCACGATCACGCCGTCGCTGAAGCGACGCTGGGCCAGCTCCTCGACCACCATCGCCTTGACCGCGTCGTCAAGGAAGGCGACCCGCTCCTTGGTCAGGAGCACCACCAGGCGGCGGCGGCTGATCACATTGAGCGGCTGCAGAGATGCGTTGAGCAACAGCACCGGCATGGCGCCATTGTGAACGCATCGCGACTTGGGCTTCAGCCCCGGCGCAGCCCCAGCGCGTGGCGGAGACCGTCGAGGTGGCCGAGCAGGCCGTGGTTGACGGTGACCAGCACCAGCCCCAGCACCAGCGCCACCAGCAGGGCCAGGGCGAGGTAGCTGGTGACCGACGGCCCCGACGTGGGCGAGGGCAGTCCTCTCCCGGCCATGCCTACCCGACCAGGTCCCGGCCCGGGGCCGGCTCGACCGACCAGCCGCCGTGGTCGTCGACCCCTACCGTCGCCAGGCGCCAGGCTCCGTCGAGCCAGGCCAGCGCCAGCGAGAAGAGCCGGGCCACCTCGGCCCGCTGGGCGGCGGCGGTAGCGGCAGGCCCGGGCTCGACCTGGCGCGCCAGCTGCTCGAGGCCGCCGATCACCGAACGCGAGCGGAGGGCGAGGACGGTGCCGCCCCCCGGTCGGGGCAGGGCCCGGACCACGGCCTCGAGGATGGGCTCGGGCGGCTGGTTGAGGAAGAGCTCGCCGGTGCGGAGGGCCTCCTGGACGGCGGCCGGGTGCTGCGGGTCGAGGGCGGGCCAGCCGGCGGGCATCCACCAGTCGGCGGAGGCGAAGCTGAGCACCCGGGTGCTGGCGAAGCTGGTCTCGAAATCCTCGGCGAGCGCGGCCAGGGCCGGCTCGGGCCAGGGGCCGATCACGAGCACGGATTCGCCCCCGAGTACGGCCCGACGGATCCCGTCCAGGGCTTGGGGCCGGACCTCCGCGGGGGCCCGAGCCGCCACCTCGGCGACCAGGTAGGGCCGGTCGGTGAGCGGAGGCACGATGAACTCCAGGGCGGCGTCGCCGACGTGGCCCTCGCCGCTGCCGCTGTCCTCGGGCAGGTCGAGCGCCCGGCGGGCGGTGGCGATCGCGTCGGCGGCGGCGCCCGGCGAGAGCGCCTTCCCCTGCTGGCTCCAGCGCCCGGCCTGGAGCACCTCGAGCGCCGCCCCGGGCCGGATCCGGACCAGGGTGGCTCCCCGCTCGAGCGGCTCGCGAGCGAGCACGGGCACGCCGTCCAGGTCGAGCTCGCCCGCGCGTACCGCGGGCGTTGGTGGCTCGAGCTCCTCCTCGAGGACCGGCCCCGCGGACGGGGGTGGCGGCACCCCCTGGGCCGGACCGTTCTCTAGCCAGGGACTGGAGGCGGCGTCCGCGACCCCGGCGCGTCCCGCGCTGGGGGGAGGCGGGAGCGAGCCCGCCACCTCGATCAGGGTGAGGAAGATCCCGGCCACGCGGAGAGCCCCGCCGACCTCGAGCAGGGCCCGCCCTCCGGGGGCGAGGCGGCGGCCGTCGACCCAAGTCCCACCGGTCCCGCCGAGATCGTGGACCGCCACCCCAGCCGGTTCGCGGAGCAACTCCACGTGGCGGTTTTCCACCGCCTCACCGGGATCGAGGTGGCTGACGTCCACATCGGGGACGGTCCCGCCGGGGACGCTCCTTCCGAGCAGGATCGGGTAGCGCTCGAGGGTGACGGTCGCCCCATCGGCGGCCCGCAGCGCCAGCAGGCTGTTGCCGGCCACGGCTCAGCCGGCGGTCCCGGCCCGGGACCCGCCACTCACGCTGAGACCCCTCGCCGCTTGAGTTCGGCGACCAGGGCCGGAAGCACCTTGAGCGCGTCCCCGACCACGCCCAGGTCGCAGAGCTTGAAGATCGGCGCCTCCCGATCCTTGTTGATGGCGACGATGTGCTTGGCCCCCTTCATGCCGACCGTGTGCTGCATCGCCCCGCTGATGCCGCAGGCCAGATATACGTCCGGCTTGACCGTCTTCCCCGTCTGCCCGACCTGGCGGGCGTAGGGCACCCAGCCGGCGTCGACTACCGCCCGGCTCGCGCCAACGGCGCCTTGGAGCAGGGCGGCGAGCTCTTCCAGCATGGCGAAGTTGCCCGGGTCCTGCAGGCCCCTGCCCCCGCTGACCACGATCCGGGCCTCCTCCAGCTTGGGCCCGCTGGCAGGCGCGACCACCGACTCCAACCGGCGGGCGCCCTTGGGCGCGCCCTCCGGCAAGGTCAGCTCCACCACCTGGGCCGGGCCGCCGCTCCCGCTCTCGGCCACCACCGACTTGGGGCGCAGCAGCACGCAAGGACTCGGCCCCTGCAGCTCGGTGACAACGGTCTCGGTCGCCCCGAAGAGGGAGGAGATCGCTGCGAAGTGAGCCCCGCGGGACTCGACGTCGGTGGCGTTGGCGACGACGGTCAGCCCGAGACGGGCGCTGAGACGGGCGCAGATGTCGCGCGCGTCGTAGGTTGCTCCAAACAGAACCAGATCGGGATGGTGATCCTCGACCAGTGCCGCCAGGCTGGCCGCCGCCGGCTGGGCCACGTACTCGCGAAAGGCCTGGTCCCGACCCAGATAGAGGGTGCTCGCCCCATAGGCCCCGGCCGGGGCGGCGGCCGCGGCCCCGGCCGGATCGAGCACCACCGCCTCGACCTGGCCCAGCTGGCGGGCCTTGGTCAGCACCTCGAGCGACACCGGCGCCAGCTCGGTGCCGGCCATCTCCGCGAACACCAGGATCCTCGCGGCCAACCTCAGATCACCTTTAGCTCGGCCAGATAGTCGGCGATCCGCAGAGCCCCCTGGCCATCGTCGTCGAGCACCTCGCCGGCCTGGCGCTCGGGGGCGGGCTCGACGCTGACGATCCGCTGCCCTGCGCCCGCCAAACCGACGGTGGCGAGATCCACCCCCAGCTCCTCGAGGGTCGGCTCCTCGACCGGCTTGCTCCGGGAGGCGACGATTCCCTTCAAGGTGGGATAGCGGGGCTCGTTGATCCCGCCGGTGACCGTCACCACCGCCGGAAGCTCGGCCTCGACCAGGTCGTGGCCGTTGGGCGTCTGGCGGTGTATCCGGACGGTCTTCCCCTCGATCTCGAGCTCCTTGGCAAAGGTGAGCGAAGGCCACTCGAGCAGCTCCGCGATGGCGGCCGGCACGGTCCCGGTGTAGCCGTCGGTCGACTCGGTGCAGCCGACCACCAGGTCGGCGCCGGTGCGCTTGACCGCCGCGGCCAG
>DATDII010000026.1:0-4052 GCA_036521135.1 Candidatus Dormiibacterota bacterium
CCCGATCGCGGTGGCGACGGCTCCTCGCGCAGGGCCCCGGCTTCCCGTGCCCAGCAGCCCGTCGACCACCAGGGCCGCCCCCGCCAGCGCCCAGTCCAGGGCCGCCGATTCACCGTCCTCGACCAGGCGCACCGGCACGCCGGCGGCCTGGACCGCCTGGTACTGGCGTGCCCATGCCGTCTCACGGTCATCGAGTCCGGCCAGCGACACCACCCGGACCTCTCCCCCCCAGGCCGCCAGATGGCGAGCACAGCCGAGCGCGTCCCCGCCGTTGTTGCCACGGCCGGCCAGGACGGCGACCGGCGCGGGAGAGCCGAGGTCATCAGCCATCATCCGTGCCAGCCGGGCGCACTGCCAGGCAGCGAGGGCCATGAGGGCATCGGAGGGGACGCCGTGGCTCGCGGCGGCCGCGTCCAGCGCCCGTGCCTGATCGGCGCCAGCAACGGCCGCCAGCCCCGCGATCAGGACCTCCGGCCCCGGCCGATCGTCCGGACCGCCTCGCCCCTGGTGACGGGAGCCCAGGCAACCCGGACGCGGTCGCCGACTTGGAGGTTGAGCAGAGCGGCTGCGCTCGTCCCCTTGCCCGCGATCTCGAGGTGATCCGCGCTGTTCCAGAGCAGGCCCAAATCGCCGTCGATCTCGCCGTATGTGCGCACCAGCTGGTTGACCACCCGTCCGTCGCCGACGGCGACGCTGGCTGGCAGGGGCTGGTACCAGTGGGTTCGGGCCACGGTGAGGATGGCGTTGCCGAAGCGGTCGATGACCAGGACCTGGGCCGTGCTGCCGCCGCTGTCACCGTGGGGCAGGAACTCGCTCACCAGCTGGGGGCTCGGGATCCGCGGTCCGAGGTCCTCAAAGCGAAGCGAGCCGGCCGCCAGCCGGGCGGCCAGCGGTCCGATCACGTCACGGCCGTGGAAGGTGGCGCTGATCCGGCTGGGATCGATGCTGCTGACGTCAATCCGCACCGCCATCCGCTCCTGGCCCCGGCTCCAAAGGAAGTGCAGCAAACCATTGTCGGGGGCGACCACCGTTTGCCGGTCCACCCGGGCGGCGACCAGCGGTCGGTCGGTGCCGACACCGGGATCGACAACCACGCAGTGGACGGTGCCCGGTGGGAAGGCGGGCGCGGACGCGGCCAGCCAGTAGGCGCCGGCTCCGATGTCGTGCGGCGGAATGCCGTGGCTGATGTCCACCACCCGGAGTTGAGGCGACACTCGAGCGATGGCTCCCTTCAGCGCACCGACGTAGCCGTCGATCGAACCGAAGTCGGTGAGCAGGGTGAGGATCGCGGCCATGGCAGCGCCATTGTCACCCATGACCGCTGGCATGTCCCTTTGGCCCGGAGGGCAGGCACGAGATCGGGACCGGGCCGGCCCGCCCCCCTATCTGACGGTGACGGTGATCGTCTCCCGCTCCCTGGCCGACCCGACCGCCAAGGTGATCCGGTAGGTTCCGCTGGCGACTGGTCGTCCGTCGGAGCCGACCCTGGTCCGTCCGATCCAGGTGACCAGGAACGAGATTCCGGAGCGGCCCTCCCGGGATGGGGTGGCGAGCGGACGGACGGTCACAGCTGCCGGGCCGGGCCCGGTCACCGAGGCCGACAGGGCGCATCCGGCGGCAACCTGCACCGTGAAGCGGACGCTCTGGCCCGGCCCGAGCTGGGCTTGCGAGGGACTAGCCGCCAGGTTCGGTCGCCGGGCTGGGCAGCCGGGCGCTGCCACAGCGGCGTGGCCCGAGCCGGCGATTCCCGATGGCGGCTGGAGGGCCAGGCCGAGGCGGGGGGAGGAGTTGGCCGGGTGAGGGGTCGTGGCCAGCGGGATGAAGACCGCGGCAGCGATGGCGAAGGCGGCCGCCACCCCAGTCATGCCGGCCAGGGCACCGCGGCCAGGCCGCCCGCTCAAGATGCCTCGCCACCGCGGCCAGCGCGGGCCCCCGGTCGCCAGCAGACGCCGCTTGAGCGCCTCCCGCTGGCCATGCTCAAGGCGCACGGCGGACAGGGAACGGTGGAGTTCACCCCGCAGTTCCTCGATCAGTCGGTCGTCGGAATCCATACCAGGCGCAGGGCCTCCAAGGCTCGGCTGAGACGGGACTTGACGGTGCCCTGGGCGACCTTGAGGGCCCGGGCCGTCTCCTCCACCGACAGGTCGAGGTAGACCCGCAGGATGATCACCTCCTGCTGGTCGCGGGGGAGTCGATCCAAGGCCCGACGCAGGTCAGCGGAGAGGGCCATGTCGGTGAAGGGATCGCGAGTTGCGGGGTCTTGCGGCGCCAGGTCGGTCGGGATCGGAACCCGGCGGCGCAGGTGGGAGCGAGCGGTGTTGGCCACGATGGCGAGGAGCCAGGCGCGCTCGGCTCGCTGATCGCGCAGGCGCGCGCGAGCCCGCCAGGCGCTGACCAGGGCGTCCTGAACGCAGTCCTCCGCCAATCCACGGTCGCGGAGAAAGAGATACGCGGTCCGCAAGGCGACGTCTCCATAGAGCTCGACCCATCGTTCAGCCAGGGCTTCGGCCTCAGCATCAGGACGCTTCGAAGCCACCCGCTGGTTCCTCCATGGGGCCGAATTCGACGGGCGCACCCCGAACCGGGAAGGGAGTTTAGGCCGGTGGAGTCAGCCGGCTCCGGCGTTGGCTCAGCCCTCCCGCACCGGACTGGGCAGCGCCAGGGCGCTCAACGGCGCTCGTAACGGCTGAGGATCCCCGCGATGGCGGCCGCGAAAGCTGTCGGCGCCGGCCTTCGGGAACGCCTGCTCGCGGGTGGCGAGCACCGGCTCCACGCCGGCTGTCCGGACTGGGCGATCATGCTGCACCAGGTGGGCGCTGTCCTGGCCGAAGCGGTGGATCTGCCAGCTCGCGCGTTGGCATGGCCAAGATACGCCCTTGCCTGCGCCAAGGCCCGGGTTGGCTGTCTCGAGGGGGCCTCGGATCAGGTGGCGATGGCGCTGACCGCGAGTCCCGACCTGTTACCGAGCGCGGTCAGGGATCCCGACCTCGATCCGGCCCCGGCTTTCCCCGGCTGGCCAGAGCGCCCGGCTTAAGGGGGCTGAATTGGGTCCCGACCTGGTCCTGGCCGCCCTGGTTCTCGGGTTCGCGGCCAGCATCGGGGCCCACTACACCGGCGCCTGCATGGGGATGCCCCACGCCCTCGGCGTGGTCAGCGTCCGGCGGGCCCTGTGGCTGATGGCACCGTTTGCGTTCCTCGGGGCCGCCCTGGCGAGCCACGCCGTCGAGGTCCGGGTCGGCGTCGGCCTGACCCAGCACCGGCTCACGCTGACCGACGAGGCCCTGATCATCGCCGTGGCCCTCGCCCTCACCACCGCGTACAACCGGGTCCGGGTGCCGACCTCGACCATCCAGCTGCTGGTCTCGTCCTTGGTGGGCGTGGCCCTGGGCACCGGAGCCGGTGTCCACTGGTCGGCGATCGGGAGCCTGGTTGTGCTCTGGATACTCGCGCCGCTCGTCGCCTGTGGCTTGGGGTACCTGCTCACCCGCCTCTTGGATTGGCTGCAGCCAAAGGGAGCGCGCTGGTCGGCCCACCTCGGTCAGCGCGCCTGGCGCACGGCGGCTGCCGCCCTCCTGCTGATCGGGCTGGCGGCCTCATTCGCCATGGGAGCAAATGACGTGGCCAACGCGGCCGGTGCTCTGGTAGGCGCCCATGTCCTGCCCGCGACACCGGCCGCGGTCCTGGGTGGGCTCGGATTGGCGGCGGGGATCATCCTCTGGGGTGGGCCGCTCTTGGGAAGGGTTGCCTTCGACATCGTGCGGGTGGATCGAGCCATGGCCGCCGCCGCCCAGCTGGTCCAGGCCGCGGTGGTGCTGGCGGCGGTTGGGCTCGGCTACTTCACCTCCCTAAACCAGGCGTTGGTCGGAGCCATGGCCGGGGCCGGGCTGGCCCGGGGGAGGGACGCGATCCAGGGCGGCGTCCTGTCCGGAATCCTGCGCGGCTGGCTGTTCGGGCCCGGGTCGGGCCTGGCCCTGGGCTTGGGGGCGAGCTCGCTCCTGTCCCTGTGGTTTGGGACCCATCTGCTGGGCCGCTGAAAGCAGAGAGGGGGGGGG
>DATDII010000027.1:0-3900 GCA_036521135.1 Candidatus Dormiibacterota bacterium
CGATCCCCCGACAACCTTCTCCGAGGTGCGTCCAGACGAGTTTGTTGCGCTGGACGGATCAGAGCGGGGCGAGCGGCTCACGGTGGTTCGCGGTCAGGACGGGGCGGTGACCAAGCTCTACTGGGCGACCTACCCGTTCACCCGGGCTCCGCTTCCGTTCGGTGAGGCGGACTGACCCAACTCCCGGTGGGGCCGACGTCAGTCGACTGGTGAGTTGAGCAGGCGGGCGATCCCCTCCAGGGGAATGGCAACCCAGTCAGGGCGGCTGCGCAGCTCGTAGTCCACCTCGTAGAGGGCCTGGCTCGCCTGAAGGCAGGTGAGCAGGAGCTCAATCGTGGCGACGTCGTCCGGGAGCATCTCCTGATCGCCCAGGATGGTGAAGTACTGGTCGAGGAAGGCGTCCCGGGCGAGCCCTGACCAGGCTCGGCCGTAGGGCTCCAAGCTGGCGGCACGGGCATCGGCGGGATCGACCACCTGGCGCAGGGCCACGGTCGCGGCGTAGTCGAAGGAGCGAAGCATCCCGGCCAGGTCCTGGAGCGGGGTCGCCTTGCGGCGCCGGACCACGACCGGGAGCGAGGGGCGGCCCTCGAAGTCGAGGGCGTGCCAGCCAGCATCGGTCCGAAGCAACTGGCCCAGGTGGTAGTCGCCATGGATGCGAATGGCCTGGCCCGAGGGCACCAGCCCGACCACCTGCTGGGACAGACGGCGCAGGGCGTCGGCATGGACCGCCAGCGGTTCCAGCCGGGGGTCATCGAGGCCGAGCAGCTTCTCGGTCAGGGCGTCCAGATCGTCGGCGATCACCTGGAGGTCGTCCCGCGTGAGCGGGCGGGGCAGCAACTCAGGCGATGCGTCAAGGGCGGCCAGAGCCAAGTGCATCTCGGCGGTGAGGATGCCGATCTGGGCGGCCGCGCCCGCGAACGAGGAGCCCTGGCCCTCGACCGCCTGGCGGCAGTCCTCGGGCAGGGGCATGGCGCCGTCGGCGTCGATCATAAGGTCGCCGTAGAGATCCCGGAGCGAGGTCAGCGCCAGGGAGAAGCCATCGCTGCCGTTGCGGAGATAGCGCTGGGCCACAGCCAGCGAGATGGTGACTCCGGCCGTCTTGGCCTCGACGACGCCCAGGGGACTGGCGATGCCAGCGAATCCGGCTGAGTCCAACGCCTCCAGCAACTCGATCTCGGGGCTGACCCCGGGCCAGACCCGTCGCAGGATCTTGACCAGGACCTCATCTCCGTAGAGGACGGTCGACTGGCTCTGGTCCTTGGGGGCCATCTGGTTCGGAGAGAGCGCCTCCAGGGGGGGGAGGGGGGGATGGAGCAGCCGGAACTCGAGCCGGCCTCCGTCGCTGCCTTTGATCGACGTCCCGGCGGCGAGGGCGGTGAGGAAGTGGGCCGCCACCTCAGCGTCTGCGAAGGCGTCGTAGATGGCCCACGTCGCCGCGGCCTTAGGGTCGGATGCGGCCTCATCGGCGCCTACCCGGCGGGCCACCGACCGGAGCGCGGTGGGGAGGTGACGGTCCCAGGGCCGCACCCCGAGCACCAGCTGGTAGGAGGCGGCGATTCCGTCCTCGAAGTCGACCGCGACCAAGGCGATGACCAGCCCCGGGACCTCCCGCCGGATCCAGAAGGTGCGCTCCAGTCGGAGTTGGCGGATCCGCCGGTGCTTGTCGGCGAACCAGCGCTCCTGGGCGAGGCTGCTGCCCAGGGCCGCCTCGATCCCGGGAAGCTCCCGGAGGAGGGGAACCGTGCTCAAGACGAGGACTCCAGGCGGAGCCAGTAGAAGGCGTGGGGGCCGAGGGTGAAGGGGTATGGCTGGGCCGCGATCTTGGGAAACGGGACCCGGCCCACCAGTTCGACAGGGATCGAGCCGACGAACTGGCGCAGGTCCAGCTCGACCGGCTGGGCGAAGCGGGAGAGGTTGTTCACGCAGAGGATGGTCTCCTCTTCCGACACCCGCAGGAATGCGAGGATCGAGGGATTGGTGGCTTCGACCACCTGGAAGGTGCCCCGGCCGAATACCGGGTGGGCCTGGCGGACGCGGATGAAGCGCCGGAGCCACTGCAGCAGCGAGCTCTCGCTGCGCTGCTGCTGTTCCACGTTGCAGGCCTGGTAGCCGTAGAGCGGGTCCATCAGGGGCGGGAGGTAGAGCTGGGCGAAGTCGGCCCTTGAGAAGCCACCGTTGCGGTCGGCGTTCCACTGCATGGGAGTCCTCACCCCGTCCCGGTCCCCGACATACACGTTGTCGCCCATCCCCACCTCGTCGCCGTAGTACAGGATGGGCGTCCCGGGAAAGGAGAGCAAGAGCCCGTAGAGGAGCTCCATCTGGCGCCGACCATTGCCGAGCAATGGGGCCAATCGGCGCCGGATCCCGATGTTCAGCTTCATCCGGGGGTCGCGCGCGTACTCCGAGTACATGTAGTCGCGCTCGAGGTCGGTGACCATCTCCAGCGTCAGCTCATCGTGGTTGCGCAGGAAGATGCCCCACTGACAGTCGGCGGGGATGTCCGGGGTCTGGGCCAGGATCTCAGTGATGGGATAGCGCAGCTCCTGACGCAGGGCCATGAACATCCGGGGCATGAGCGGGAAGTGGAAGCACATCTGGCACTCGTCCCCGTCGCCGAAGTAGGCGCGCACGTCGCTCGGCCACTGGTTGGCCTCGGCGAGCAGCACCCGGTTGGGAAAGTGGGCATCCACCTCGCGCCGGACCCGCTTTAGGAACTCGTGGGTCTGAGGCAGGCTCTCGCAGTTGGTGCCCTCCTCCTCGAACAGGTAGGGGACGGCGTCGAGGCGGAGCCCGTCCAGGCCCAGGTCGAGCCAGAAGCTGATCACCTCGAGCATCGCCTCCTGGACCTCGGGGTTGGCGTAGTTGAGGTCAGGTTGGTGGCTGAAGAAGCGGTGCCAGTAGTAGGCACCCGCCTGGGGATCGAGGGTCCAGTTGGAAACCTCGGTGTCCACGAAGATGATCCTGGCCCCCTCATAGCGGCTGGTGGTGTCGCTCCACACGTACCAGTCCCGCTTCGGCGAGTCGGGGCTGCTCCTCGCCTCCTGGAACCAGGGATGCTGGTCCGAGGTGTGGTTGACGACCAGGTCGGTGATCACCCGGATACCCCGGGAATGGGCCTCGCGGACGAGCCGGCGCATGTCCTCGACGGTGCCGTACTCGGGCTGGACCTGGAAGAAGTCGGAGATGTCGTAACCGCCATCGCGCTGGGGCGAGGCGAAGATGGGCAGGAGCCAGAGGCAGTTGACCCCGAGCCAGTGCAGGTAGTCGAGCTTGGCGATGAGGCCGGCCAGGTCGCCGATGCCGTCGTCATTGGCGTCAAAGAATCCCCGGACAAAGACCTCGTAGATGACCGCGTCGCGGTACCACTGGGCGTCGGGGGCGGGACTCACCGGCGCACCGACACCAGCAGAGCGGGCCCGACCTTGGGGTCGAGCTCTACCGTCTGCCGAGGGCCACGCCAGGTGGTCGACTCACCGGTCAGCAGGTTGGTCACCTGGAGAGGATGGGGGGTGGTGAAGCCGAGGGCCGGGAGGGAGAGCTGGAGCTCGGCCCGGTGGGCCAGGCGAGGGTCCAGGTTGACCGCCGCCAGGACCACGTCGGAGCGGTCGGCGTTGTGCTTGGAGTAGGCGAGCACCAGCGGGTCGTCGGTGCGGTGGAAGTGGACCCGGCGCAGCTGCTGCAGCGCCGGGTGCTCGCGGCGGATCTGGTTCAGCTGGGTGACCAAGGGCGCCAGCGAGCCGGACCGGCTCCAGTCCCTGGGGCGGAACTGGTACTTCTCGGAGTCCCGGTACTCCTCCGAGCGGGCCGACTGGGGCTCGTTCTCACAGAGCTCATAGCCGCTGTAGATGCCATAGGCGGGGGACAGGGTCGCCGCCAGCACCAGGCGGTACCGGAATGCTG
>DATDII010000028.1:0-7129 GCA_036521135.1 Candidatus Dormiibacterota bacterium
AGCTGATCAGGCTGTGACCTGGGCTGGAGTGCTCGCGGCCGCCGGCTTCGCGGCCGGGGCGATCGCGCTCTTCTCGGTTGGGCCTGCCGGGATGGCCCTGAGCGCCCTGGCTTTGGGCTTGGGCCTAGGCGCGGTCGCCTCCTTGTCCTCGGGGCCGGCCGGCTTCGCCTGCCTGGCCGGTCTGGGCACGGCGGCTGCGTTGCTCATCTACCTTGGTTCCAGGTGGCCCTGGCTGGACCCGTCCTCGGCCCTGCTCGGTCCGGGCCAGGTCGTCGACAAGCCGCGCGTCTTCGGGATTCGCAGCATGCGGGCGATCCTCGGGGCGGCCGGGCTGTTCACCGCCCGGCTCCTCTCCGGCCACCTGGCCGCTGGGACGGTGGCTACCCAGGGGCCGGGGTTCGCCTGTCTCTTCGTCTTCGAGGTCGGCCTGATCCGGATCGGTACCGGCCAGGGGCCAGCCGAGATGGGGCTCGGGGGACTCTGCGCGGGCATGGGGGCGGCCGCCTTCCTGATGCTGAGCGCCCCTGGTTCGTCGCTGGTCGTCGCGGTCCTCGCCTGCGGGGTTCCCGCCGCGGTCATGGTCGCCCTAGGTCGGGCGACGCCATGGGAGACCTCCGCTTGAGCTCCTGGCTGCTGCCCGCGCTTGCCGGGGGGATCCTGGTCGCGGTCGCGGCCGTCGCCCTCTCGGGTCGGGTCCGGCTCGCCGCGCCGCTCGGCCTTGTGCTGGTCGCGGCCTTGATCTCCTGGGCCCTGGTGGCGACGGTGACAACCGGGCGGCCGACCCCCTCGCTGCGCAACGAGGGGCTTGGCTCCCTGGTGCTGACCCGGCTCTCGCTGGGCGTGCTCCTGGGCGGGTGGGCGGCGCTGATCCTTGAGCTCGGGATCGGCCACCGGCCCCGCTTCGTAGGTGGAAGGATCGCCGCCGTGATCGTGCTCGGGGTGATCTCGACGCTGGCGTTGATGGTCACAGGGGCAGTCCCCCTGGCCCTTCTGCTCGCCTTCATGAGCGTCCTGCTCTGGGTGCGCTGGCAGCATCTGGCCGGCCCGCTCCTTCCGCTCCGCAGCCTGGGCCGGCAGTCGGCGGTGGTTCTCTGCGCCCTGCTGGCGGGGACGGCGGTCCTGCCCTCGGAGCGGATCGGAGCAGCCCCGGCCGCCCTCGCGGGCATGCTCCTGGTCGGAGGCCTGGGTGGCGTCGCCGGGCTGCTGCCCCTCTCCAGCTGGGTCGGCTCGGTCACCAGGGTGGGGCCGGCCGAGGGCGCCGCCTGGAGGATCTGGCTGGTGCCGGTGGCGATGCTGTCGCTGGCCCGGGTGGTGGTCGCGGAACCCCTGGTCCTGGCCCAGGTCATGCAGTTGCTGATGGTCGCCCTGGGGCTGGCCACCGCCATCTTCTGGGCCAGCGCCGGCTTCTGGGCTGACTCCAGCGGCCGCTATTGGCGAGTGCTCCAAGCCGACGTCGGCTTCATGTGCGTCGGGATCGGGAGCGGGCACGTCCAGGGCCTGGCCGCCGCCCTGATCCTGATCGTGGTCCACTGGCTGGCCGGGACCGCCCTCGGCGAGGCCGGCGGCGCCCGCTCCCACCTGCTCGCCTGGGTCGGGCTGTCTGGGGTTCCCCCCTTCGGCGGGTTCACCGGGCGGGTCCTGGCGGTGGTCGCGGTCGCCTACATGGGTCCGGTTGTGGTCGCGCTGCTTCTCGTCGCCTTCGGGCTCCAGCTGGCTGGCTGCGGCGCCGGGGTGGCGGTTGCGGTCCGGCGGAGCACTCTGCGCGGGCCCCGGCCCGCCGAGCTGCTGGGGCTGCTCGCCGGGGCGGCCTGCCTGGTCTTGGGGCTGGTGGCTGGACCATTCCTCCAGCTCGCCTTCGGGGTTCACCTGTGAACCACCTTCTCTTCGGCTTCGCCCTCTGTGCGGCGCTAGCGATCTACCCGGGCGGGCTGGCGGCGCTGGTTGCGGCGCTGGTCGCGACCCTTCCCAGGATGGCGTTGCCGCGTGAGGTCAAGCAAGGGCCGGTCCAGCTGCTGTCCCTTCGACCCGGGGAACTGCTGCTGGGCCTCGGCCTGGCCGGCCTGGTTCTGGCCCCGATGCCCTGGCCGGACAATCCGCTCGCCCCGATCGGCATCTCCTGGGCCGAGGGCAGCAGCGTGGGCGGGATCGCCCTCAGCCTGGGCGGCCTCTGGACACTCTTGCTGCTCGGACGGACGCGGGTGAGGCGGGGGCGTGCGCTGGCCTTGCTCGGGGGCTGGTCGCTGGGACTGGTGATGCTGGGCCTTGCTGTTCACTCCGGGACCTGGGCGGGCGCGCTCACCGCCCGGGGTCCCGGCGCTGAGCTGGGCCGGGTGGCGCTGGCCGTTGTCGGTGTCGTCGCCTTGGCCTTGCTGCTGCCGCTGCCGCCGCGGGCGGCGGGCCTGGCCAATGTGGCCTGGGCCGCCGGTCTCGGCCTGAACCTGCTTCTGGCTCTGCCCCGGCTCCTGACGGTCGCCTTCCCCCTGGCGATCTTGGCCTGGTGGGGGCTGGTGCTGGTGGCGGCGCTGGTCGGGAGCGCGGGCGCGAGATGGGGAGGCAAGTTGCGCCGGGTCCCGGGCGATCCGGTTCCCGCTGCTACACTCAATGTTCCGTGAAGCGCTCGCCGGCGCGGGGATGATCATCCCTCTGGGACCGGCCCCCGCCACTGGAACTGGAGGCCTGTGAGGACGTGGTCGAACTAGTCCTAGCCTCCGGCTCGGAGCGCCGCCGCGAACTCCTGGTACGACTGGGGCTCAGGTTCGTCGTGGTCCAGCCGGAGGTCGAGGAGAAGCTCCTGCCCGGCATGTGTGCCGACTTGGCCGTCCAGTTGATCGCCCGGAGCAAGGCCCACGCGGCGCTGAAGCTGGTGCCGACCAGGGACGCCTACCTCCTTGCCGCCGACACGATCGTGATGGGCCCGACCGGAGCTCTGGGCAAGCCGCACACGGTGGAGAGGGCTCGGGAGATGCTCACCTCGCTCCGGGGCCAGCGCCATGTGGTCCTGACCGGGATCTGCGCCCTGAGCGCGACCTCGAAGAAGGAGGCGACTGCGGTATCCCGCTCGGCGGTGCGGATGCGCGAGTTCAGCGAGAGCGAGCTGGAACAGTACATCGCGGGCGGGGAGCCGCTTGACCGGGCCGGATCCTATGCAGTCCAGGGGCTGGGGGGCTCGCTGGTCGACGCCATCGCCGGGCGGACCGACACCGTCATCGGCCTCGACTGCCAGATGGCTATGCAGCTGCTGACCGATGTTGGCTACCCGGTCCCTCTGCCGACCGCCCCCGACCGTCACGTCGCCCTCGGCAAGGCGGCCGCGACCCGCCGGCCGCTGGCCAGCTCCAATCGGGTCGGAGGCTCCCGCTGAGGCTGCGGTCGCTGATCGGAGTGGCGGGGGTCGCGGCGGTCGGGCTGGTGCTCGGATCCCTGGTCACCGCCTGCGGCTCGACCAGGTTGGGCGGTCTCACCGTCGCCACCGCCGTCACCTCCAATGGTTCCACGGCCAGCACCCCCACGGTGCCCCAGGGCACCGAGGTCGACGTCCGGATCACCATCAGCAACGTGAGCCAGAACAGCGTCGGGGGGGTCACGGTTCGGGTTCCGGTGCCCAAGGGCTTCACCTACCTGGCGACCGTCACCACCTCGACCAACGGCAACTCGGTGCGATCGGCCGACGTCGCCCCCAAGTCGAGGGAGGCGACCCTGACCTGGGGCAGCTGGGCGATGGGTCCTCGGGCAGGCAACAGCAAGTCCCAGGTCCACATCACAGCCGAGCTCAGGGCGACCGGGACCCCCGCCACGGCGCAATTCTCCCCGACCGTCTTCGCCACCGGGTTCGTCAACAGCCTGACCGGCACCCCGCTTGGGCTGACCATCTCGCCCGCCCCGGCCCTCGGTCTCCAGCTCCGGGTCACGCCCGCGGCGACCGCTCCAGGCCAGAGGCTCACCTACCAGGTGACAGTGACCAACACCGGAAGCGGGGAGGCGCCCGACACCTCGATCGGGGTCACGCTCCCTGACGACTTTGACTATGCCGGCTCGGCCGGCAGCTCCGGCGACGCCAGCCTTGGGAACGCATCCTTCCCCAATACCGGGACCGAGATCCCGATCTGGAGCGACATCGACCTCCCCGGGGCGGGGAGTTCCGGGCCGGGCTCGCTCACTCTGACCTTCAGTGTGCTGGTGCTGCCGGTCGTCCCCAAGGGGACCTACACCTGCTCCGCCACCCTGGTCGCCAGCACCGGCTCGCAGACCCAGAACTACCTCCAGACCAACTACGGCTCCTTGGCCCCGGTCCAGGTCAGCTGATCCGGTTCCGGGCCGGGAGGGCACTGTCCTGCGATCTCGACCAGGGCGGGCTCTGGTAAACTCGCAGCCCGAATGTGGGGCGCCGACGCGCCTTCGCGCTGGGTGGCTCGGCCAACCGCCACCCCAAGCACTCCAAAGGGAGCCCTGATGTACGCCATCGTTCAGGTGGGCGGCCGCCAGTACCGGGCCGCGCCGGGTGAGCGACTGGTGGTGGACCGGCTCGACGTCGAGCCTGGCTCCAGGGTCCATCTCGCCGACGTCAGGATGCTGGTCGCCGAGGCGGGCGACGACACCGAGACCGAGATCGGAAGGCCGCGGGTCGAGGACGTGGCGGTGGCGGCTCGCGCGCTGAGCCACTTCCGCGGACCCAAGATCCTGGTCTTCAAGTACAAGCCGAAGAAGCGCTATCGCCGGCACCAGGGGTTCCGAGCGGAGCTCACCGAGCTGCGGATTGAAGAGGTACGCCGGGGCGCCTACGAGGACAAGCCGGCTCCTGAGCCGGCCGGAAGGCGCCGGAGCGCGACGACCTCCCGGCCAGCTCGAGGCCAGACCCGGATCGACGCGGCTCCGCTGGAGGCTGCTGGTTCGGGCGAGCCGGAGGAGGCCACGCCCGCGACCAGGCGGCCCACGACCAAGGCGGTATCCGGCCAGCGCAAAACCAGTGCTCGAGCCGAGGCGGCCAAGCCCCCGGAACCGGCCAAGGCGCCAGCGGCCAAGGCGCCAGCGGCCAAGGCGCCAGCGGCCAAGGCGCCCGCGACGAAGGCGCCAGCGACCAAGCCACCCGTGACGAAGACGCCAGCGACCAAGCCTGAGGCAAAGGCGTCAGCCCCCAAGACCGACGCCGGCCAGGAGAAGGTGAGCAAGCCCAGGGCGGCCCGGACGCCGGCCAAACCCAAGCCCAAGGACAAGCAGGAGGGGCCAGATGGCGCATAAGAAGGGTGGCGGCAGCAGCCGCAACGGCCGGGACAGCCAGTCGCAGCGGCTCGGTGTCAAGGTCTACGGTGGTCAAACCGTCGGGGCCGGGGCCATCTTGGTGCGCCAGCGGGGGACGCGCATCCTGGCCGGCCCAGGCGTCGGTGTCGGTCGTGACCACACCCTGTTCGCGCTCGCGTCCGGCGTGGTGGACTACAAGCCCTATCGGACCGACCGAACCCGAGCCTCGATCACCAAGGCCAGCGCGCCGACCAGCTGAGCCCGCCGGGCCCTGGCCCGCTGGCGCCCCATGTTTCTGGACGAGGTCGAGCTGAGCGTTAGCGCTGGCCGAGGCGGGCCTGGTTCGGCGAGCATGCACCGGGAGAAGTTCGCTCCTCGGGGGGGCCCCGACGGCGGCGATGGCGGCCGGGGCGGAGACGTTGTCGCGGTCGCCGACCCCAGTCTGGATTCGCTCCAGCGCTACCAGACGGCCCGGTCCTTTCAGGCTGCGCCCGGCGGGGCCGGGGGGCCGTCGCGCCGGCACGGCGCCGACGGCAAGGCGGCGACGCTCGGGGTTCCCCTTGGGACCCTGGCCTGGGATGCGGAGACGGGCGAGCTCCTGGCGGATCTCGACCGGAAGGGCGCGACCGCCGTGCTGGCCCGGGGGGGCAAGGGCGGCCGGGGTAACGTCCACTTCGCCAGCCCCACCCAGCAGGCCCCGAGGCGCCGGGAGCTGGGCGAGCCCGGAGCCGCCCGGAGGATCCGACTCGAGCTGCGCCTGATCGCTGACATCGGGCTGGTCGGGCTGCCCAACGCCGGCAAGTCGACGCTGCTGGCCCAGCTGACCGGGGCCCGGCCCAAGATCGCTGCCTACCCGTTCACCACCCTGTCGCCCAACCTCGGGGTCGCCGAGGCCGAGGGTGGCTCAGACCTGACCCTGGCCGACGTCCCGGGCCTGATCGAGGGTGCGCACGAGGGGGCCGGCCTGGGCCACACCTTTCTGAAGCACCTGGCTCGGACCAGGGCGCTCGTCCACCTGGTCGATGCCAGCCCCGGTGGGGAGGCGGCTCTGGAGGCCTATCGCCAGGTGGCCGAGGAGCTTCGCCAGCACAACCCCGAACTGGTCGGCAAGCCGACCGTGGTCGCGCTCAACAAGCTCGACCTGATCGCGCCAGCCCAGGCGAAGAAGACCACCAGGTTGGTCAGGGAGCGGCTCGCCACCGAGGTGCCGGTCCTGGGCGTCTCGGCGTTGACAGGCGCTGGCTGCCAGGAGCTCCTGGCCGCGATGGTGGGACTGCTTGGCCCCACCGACCGCGGCACCCCCGAGACCGAGGGTGGCTTTCGCCTCTACCAGGGGCCGCAGGGCCTGAGCCGGGAGTTCTTCGTCGAGCGCGTGGGCGACGACGCCTTCCGGGTCCGAGGCGAGGCGCTCGAGCGGCTGGTGGCGGTGAGCGACCTCGACGACGACTCTTCGGTGCTGCGCCTTCAGCGCCAGCTGATCAAGATCGGGGTCGAGGCTGCCCTGGTCCGAGCCGGTGCCGAGGAGGGCGATGAGGTTCTGATCGGAGCCGCCGCCTTCACCTTCTATCCCGACCCGGCGGGGCCGGTCGGCTCCGCTCTCGCCCATGACTAGCCGCACGGGTCCGGCTTCGGAACTGGACCAGGTCATCTTCGGCGGCACCTTCGATCCGCCTCACGTGGGCCACCTGGCCGTGATCCGGGGCCTGCGCGCTCTGACCGGCCAGCTGATCGTGGTCATGCCGAGCGGGATCCCCGGCCATCGGCCGGCGCCGACCGCCTCGGCTGAGGACCGGGCGGACCTGGTCGAGCTTGCGGTCGCCGCCCTCGGTGATCCGCGGGTGCGCGTCTGCCGTCACGAAGCGGAGCGCGAGGAGCCCAGCTTTACGGTCGACAC
>DATDII010000029.1:0-12203 GCA_036521135.1 Candidatus Dormiibacterota bacterium
GCCTGCTGGGCGGTGTTGAACTGGGTTTCGAAGGGATAGGCGACGATGGCGGCGCCGTTGGGGTTGATCAGGCAGGCGGCCACCGAGCCGCCTGAGGCGAGGGCCAGCTGGGCAAGCCGGCCCAGCTGGAGCGGGGACCGCCGACCCAGGAGGGCCAGCGCCGCCTCCGCCGCCAGGACGGCGCCCAGGTAGATCAGCCCGAGGATGAAACCGGCGTGGAGGTTGGACCAGATCAGGAAGATGGGAGGCAGCCACCAGGCGGCCCGGCCGCCCCGGCGCAGCTGGCGCTCGGCCAAGAGCAGGACCAGGGCGGCGAGGAGGTAGGACTCCATCTGCGAGCGGGGACCGAAGATCGGGTAGGCGACCAGCGCGGCCACGACCAGCCCGATCCCGACGGTCAGGCCGTGGGCCGGCCCCAGCTCCCTGGCGCGAAGCCAGATCATGGCGAAGAGGAGCAGGGTGACCAGTTCGTAGGCGATCGCGACGCCGAGACGCCCAGCCGCCGCCGCCACCGCCGCCATCCAGGTCTCGCTCAGCCACTCCTGCATCACCCAGTGCCGCCCCATCGCCATGAAGGCATAGGGGTTGACGTGGATGAGGGCGTTGGTGGCGAGCAGGGTGCGGCCGTTGCGGATGTGCCACCAGTAATCGGGATCGAGCACCGTTGGCCGGGCTGCCAGCATGGCCGCCAGCAACCCGCTCAGGGCGAGGAAGCGGGGAAGGGTCAGCAGCGGTCGCGGTCGAGACGTCGTCCTCACCGGTCCTCGAGCCGTGCCCTGTCCCGACCGGTCACGGGCGCCAGTGTAAGTCGGGCCTAGGTGGGCCGACCCCGGCTACGGTGCTCAGGGTCACCGGGTAACCTTTGGACCGTGGCCGCTCCTACTGTGTCGCCCGTGGCATCGCCCCTTGGCGAACTTCAGCTGGTGCTGGAGGAGGAGGTGCTCCGGGTCGAGAGCGCCCTGCTCACCATCGACGAGGAGGTGATGCAGCTCCTGGTCGCCCTCGATCAGGTGAGCGAGCGGCTCGAGGATTCCGACATCGTCCGCCGGCACGTACTCCGGGACCACGCCCGCTTCACCGCCGCCGAGGTCGAGGCCGCGATTGGGCGCTGCTTCGCGCTGCGCTCCGAGATGACGCTGGCCCGGCTGCGCCTGGCCCACTGCCGCAGCTGGGCCAAGGAGCTCCGCTACTGGCATTCGCTGATGAAGGCGGCGGCAGAGCAACTGGAGGACCACCGGCCGCCCGACGGCACCCTGGAGGAGGGGCTGGCGCGCTACCGGAGCGCTTCGCGGCAGGTGTTCCAGACCATCGACGAGGAGCGGATGAGGATCGCCCGGGACATGCACGACGGCCCGGCCCAGTCGATGTCAAACCTAGTGCTCCGCGCCGAGATCCTCGAGCGGATGGTGGACCGCGAGCCGGACCGCGCCAAGGCCGAGGTCGAGAGCTTCAAGGACGCGATGAAGGGTGTGCTCGATGAGACCCGCCAGCTGATCTTCGACCTGAGGCCGATGACCCTTGACGATTTGGGAGTCATCCCCACCCTGAGACGGCTGGTCAATGAGTTCCGAGAGGCTGAGGGAGTCGAGGGGAGACTCTCGGTGATCGGGACCGAGCGGCGCCTGCCTACCGCGACCGAGGGCGCCCTCTTCCGGATCGTCAAGGAAGCGCTCCTCAACGTCCGCAAGCACGCCCGCGCTCACAGCGTCGACGTCCTGATCAACATCCAGCCCCACCGGGTCAGTGCGGTGATCAAGGACGACGGCGACGGATTCGACCTGGCCGCCGTCGAGGTTCGCCTGGCCCGGGACCCCCACTTCGGGTTGATCTCGATGCGGGAGCGGGCTGACCTGGAGCACGGGCAGCTGGAGATCCTCTCGCAGGTCGGGCGGGGGACGGAGGTAAGGCTGACCCTGCCGATCGAGGAGTGACTCCTGACAGGAACGTTACTGAGCGGTTACACGAGATGCCCGCTACCTCAACATATACTCCGGCTGCCATAGCTAGGCTCGAGGGCCAGTCGGTTCTCGGATGCGATGCGGTAAGGAGGTTTCCTAGGAATGCTCGGATCTTGGTACGTAAGGCTTCGTGACCGTCTCAGCGAGGTGGTCTCGCACCGCGAGACGGACGAAGAGGGTCAGGGGATGGTCGAGTACGCGTTGATCTTGGTGCTGATTGCGATCGTTGTCATCGTTATTCTTACGATCGTCGGACACCGCGTCAGCGATGTCTTCTCGAACATCAACACTGGTCTGGCCGGCTGATTCGTAGCCCTCAAGCGCGCGGCGGGGCAACCCGCCGCGCGTTTGTCAACCACATCCAACGGCCTCGGGGCCAGCGGTTTTCCTTCGGAGGTTTTCGACGGTGACGACCGATTTGAAAGGACGGGTCAATCAGGTCTGGATCGCCCTCGGGCTGATCCTTGCCATCGTTGCGTTCGGCGCGGCGTACTACTTCACTCGCGCCAACACTTCCTCCAACCCCCCGGCACCGGCCACGGGACAGCTGGTTGTGGTCGCGAAGGTTTCAATCCCGAGCGGAGCGCTCATCACCGCCGGAATGCTCGAGGAGACGCGCCTCAAGGGTGTGCTTCCCGCCAACGCCTACACCTCGTGCGAGGAGCTGGTCCGGGCGGCCTGCTCCACCACCGCCGGGGTCTCGGCGACCCAGACTCCGGGAACCACCGCGTCCAACTACTACGCGGTCGTGGCGCTGACCCCGAACACGGTCATCACCCAGAACGAGGTCTCGGTCAACAAGGCCAACCAGTCGCCGGCGTTCGGTAACCTCAACCTGCCCGCCGGCGAGGTGGCCGTGGCCATCCCGATCACAGACCAGCAGTCGGTTGACGGCTACCTCCAGGTGGGTGACCGGATCGACATCATTGGGGTCAACACCGCCGGCAGCACCCAGTTCACCTTCGAGGACCTCCCGGTGATCAGCGTCGGAGCGCCTTCGACGACAGCGGGCACCAGCAGCTCCAGCTCATCCGGCGGCGGGCTGATCGTGCTGGAGCTGACCCGCAGCCAGGCCCTGGGCGTGACCGAGATGGTGCACTCGGGCGCGATCTACACGATCGCCCTGCGCTCCACCGCGGACTACGGCCATGGCTACGTGCCGATCACCTCGACGCCGGCGGACGAGTACACCCAGGCCTGCGTCGCCGGGAGCAGCGTCAACCCGATCATCCAAGAGGACCTGCAGTCGGCGCAGCAGGCTGTGACCACTGCCACGACCACCTACAACCAGGCCCACAAGCAATACAACAAGGACAACACGGCCCTGCAGAGCATGTCCGGCAGCGGCTCCGCCTTCCTGGCGGCCAAGGCCCAGGTGCTCTCGGATTCGGCCACCCTGGCTCAGGACCAGTTCGCACTGATCCAGGCCCAGAATGAGGTCGCTTCCGACCAGGCCGTGCTCTACTGCGGCTCGACCAGCGCCAACTCCTCGTCCAACGGGAGCGGCAACAGCACCGGCAGCCCGCAGATGCTCCAGAACCTCTTTGGCTTCAAGCTTGGATCCGCAGGAGGCTGAGAGCGAATCGCGCCATCCGATAACAGCCGGCTTCGCGTGAGCAGCACGGTGGCTGACCGGACGGTGATCCGCGTGGTCGTGGTGGACGACATCGCCAGCACCCGAGAGAACCTCAGAAAGTTGCTCTCCTTCGAGGAGGACATCGAGGTGGTCGGGACGGCTGGCGATGGCCGGGCCGGGATCGACATCGTCCGCCAGCTCTCACCCCACGTCGTGTTGATGGACGTCAACATGCCCGGGATGGACGGAATCGCCGCTACCGAGATGCTCGCTGTGGAGTCGCCCAACTCGCCGGTCGTGATCATGTCGGTCCAGGGCGAGCGGGACTACCTCCGCCGCGCCATGCAGTCGGGGGCCCGGGAGTTCCTGGTCAAGCCCTTCACCGGCGACGAGCTGGTTGCCAGCATCCGGCGGGTCTACGAGATGGAGGAGAAGAAGGGCGCCTACCTGCCCCGCGTGCCCGCGAGCACGGCCGAGCCGGGCCCGGGCCCACACCAGCCTTGCCAGCTCTGCCTGGTGATGAGTGGCAAGGGCGGCTGCGGCAAGACCTTCATCGCGATCAACCTGGCGGCGGCCCTCAAGCTCGAGACCGGCGGCCGCGTCTGCCTGGTCGACCTCGACCTCCAGTTTGGCGACGTCGGGGTGATGCTCAATCTCGACCACGCCAAGACCATCACCGAGCTGGTCGACAGCGAGAGCGCCCTGGACTGGGAGTTCGTTGACGACATCCTCGCCGACGGCCCAGAGGGGATCAGGGTCCTGCTCGGGCCCTTCAGTCCCGAGTTCGGGGACCTGGTCCGGGCCGAGCATGTCCGCGCCATCGTCGACGTTCTGCGACGAGAGTTTGACTATGTCGTCGTGGACAGTGGCAGCCAACTGTCGGAGGCTACCCTGGAAGCAACCGAGCTCGCTGACCACGTGATCGTGGCCGGCGAGCTCACCATCCCTGCAATCAAGGACACCCGCCTGATGTTGAAGATGCTGGAGTCACTCAAGGTGGAGCGCTCCCGGGTCATGGTCGCGGTCAACGCCCATGACGCGCATGCCGTCTATGACTCGGCCAGCATCGAGCGCAACCTGCGCTTCCCGGTCACCCTCCAGATCCCGTCCGAGCCCCGGCTGGTGGGCGGGTCGATCCACCGGGCCGTGCCCTTGGTGGTCTCGCATCCCGACTCCGACATCTCCCTGCTCTTTCGCAAGCTCGCTCTCAGCCTGGCTCCGGCCGGTGCTCAGCGGCCGGCGGTGAAGGCCGAGAGCAAGACCGCCTCGCCCCGGCGTTTCGGGCGCAGGCGCTAGGCAGCACCCGGGTAAGTTAGGCCATGTCTCTTCTCGAGCGAGTCCGTACCAAGGGCGACTCCGAGCCGGATTCCCCAGTAGAGCCCGCCGGGGCCACCGAAGAGAAGCCGAAGGCGCCAGCGCCCGAGCCGGCCGCGGCACCTGCCCCCGCTCAAAGCGCGCCTCCGTCCCGGCTGGCGGCCGCCCTGGCCGCCTCCCGGCCTCCGGCTGCGGCGGTCACCCCGGTCGCCAAGTCACCCGGGTGGAGGGAGCGCACCCCGGGGAGCCCGGCTCCGAGCTCGGCCGTGGCCGAGCCGCGCGCCGCCCACCATCCCCAGTACATGCCGATCAAGGCCCGGGTCACCCAGGCCCTGCTCGAGGAGTACACCGACGTCTCGCAGGCCCCGCGCGAGCGGCTGGTGGCCAAGATCGGCGAGCTCTGCAACTCGGTCCTCGAGGACCTCAGCATCTCGATCACCCGCACCGACCGGCAGCGGCTGGTGGAGCAGCTGATCAGCGATGTGCTCGGCCTCGGCCCTCTGGAGATGATGCTCAAGGATCCGGAGATCAGCGAGATCATGATCAACGGGCCCGAGGAGGTCTTCGTCGAGCGCCAGGGGCGGATCTACCGCTACCCGGCCAAGTTCGACAACACCGACCACCTGATGCAGATCATCGACCGGATCGTCAGCTCGATCGGGCGCCGGGTAGACGAGAGCTCGCCGATGGTCGACGCCCGGCTCAAGGATGGCTCTCGGGTCAACGTGATCATTCCCCCGCTGGCGCTCCAGGGGCCGACGCTGACCATCCGGCGCTTCTCCAAGGACCCATACACGGTCGAGGACCTGGTCAACTTCGGCACCCTGACCGATGAGATGGCGACCTTCGTGCGTGCCTGCGTCCGGGCCCGCCTCAACGTCCTCATCTCGGGCGGTACCGGGTCGGGCAAGACGACGACCCTCAACGTGCTCTCCGGCTGGATCCCCGACGACGAGCGGATCATCACCATCGAGGACGCGGCCGAGCTCCAGCTGCGCCAGGACCACGTGGTCACCCTGGAGTCCCGCCCCGCCAACATCGAGGGTCGGGGACGGGTCAGCATCCGCGACCTAGTGATCAACAGTCTGCGGATGCGGCCCGATCGCATCGTCGTCGGCGAGTGTCGCGGCGGCGAAGCCCTGGACATGCTCCAGGCGATGAACACGGGCCACGATGGCTCCCTCACCACCGTCCACGCCAACAGCCCTGCCGACGCCCTGACCCGGCTCGAGACGATGACCCTGATGGCGGGCACGGACCTGCCCTCACGAGCCATCCGCGAGCAGATTGCGGCCGCGATCCACATCGTGGTGCAGCAGGCCCGCCTGCGGGACGGGACCCGTCGGATCATCGCCATCTCCGAGGTCCGGGGATTCGACGGCGAGCGAGTCGAGCTCGCCGACATCTTCCAGTACCGCCAGAAGGGCCTGGATGACAAGGGCATGGTGATCGGCGCCTTCGAAGCGGTGCAGGTCCCCCACAAGCTCGAGGACCTGACCGCCGCCGGCGAGCAGGTCGACGAGTCCCTCTTCAAGGCACCGAGCAAGAGCAAAACTTCAGCAGGGGAGACGGCCGCATGAACGTTCTCGTACTGGTCCTGGACGGGGTCGGTGCCATCGCCTTGGGGGCGGCCGTCGCCTACGCGCTCGTCACCTTCCGCTCTCGCGCCGGGGTCGGCGCCCTCGACGACCGCGTGCGACGCTTCGCTGAGGCGGGCGCCGGGCTCGCGGTCTACGTCCCCCCGGACGAGGACTCCCATGCTGGCTCGGCCAACCTGCGAGATCGCCTGCAGCAGCTGCTGGCTCGCTTTCGGAGCCAGGTCGAGCGCGGCAGTCAGGCGACAGGCGGCGTCAAGCGTCCCCGCACGGTCCAACTGGCCGAGTCGCTGGCCCGCGCCGACATCAAGCTCCGCCCGACCGAGTGGTACCTGATCCGGGTCGGGGTGGTGGTGGTGCTGGCGCTGGTGGGGTTCGCGATCAACAGGAACCTGATCTTCGCGGCTGTCCTGGCCCTGATCGGACTGGTGATTCCTCCGATCGTGCTTCGCTACCGCGCCGCCAAGCGGCTCAACCGCTTCAACGACCAGCTCGGCGATACCCTGATCCTGCTCAGCAACGCCCTCAAGGCCGGCTACAGCTTTCCCCAGGCGATGGCGAGCATCGCTCGCTCGGCTCCGCCCCCGACCTCGGAGGAGTTCGCCAGGGCCACCCGTGAGGTGCAGCTTGGAGTCACCACCGATGCCGCCCTCTCGCACATGGTGGCGCGGATCCATTCCGAGGACCTGGACCTGGTTGTCACCGCAGTCCAGATCCAGCGGGTGGTCGGCGGCAACCTGGCGGAGATCTTCGACAACATCGCCTTCACCATCCGGGAGCGCATCCGGATCAAGGGCGAGATCAAGACGCTGACCGCCCAGGCGCGGACCTCCAGCTACATCATCACCGGGCTGCCGATCGGCCTCGGGCTGATCTTGGAGGCGATCAACCCGGCCTACATCTCGCCGATGTTCAACTTCAAGGGCCCGGGGCCCTACATCCTGATCGTCTGCGTGGTCTCGATTTCCTTTGCCTTCTACATCATGCAACGCATCGCCAACATCGAGGTCTGACCGATGTCCTACCCCGCCTTGATCGTCGGCGCCATCGCCGCCGCCAGCGTCTTCCTGATCTTCGGCGCCCTGGTGCGTCGGCAACCGGGAGTGGACCTGCTCGACGCCCGGCTCGCCGTCTACGACGAGCCGACCGGTCCCCGGACGCTCGACGAGATCGAGATGAGCCTCCCCTTCAGCGACCGCTTCCTGCGCCCCTTCCTCGACCGGATCGGCCGCCGCGTCACCTCGATGCAGCCCCGGGACCGGGCTCAGAAGCTCCAGGCGATGATCGACCTCGCCGGACGGCCGCTGGGCATGAACGCGGGCAGCTTCGTCGCCGTCCAGCTGGTGTTCGCGGTGATCTTTGCCTTGGTCGGGGTTGGCCTGGCGGTTCTGCTCGCGCTCCCCTGGTTCCTCGGAGCCGTCTTCGGAGCCGTTCTCGGCTACATCGGTCCCCAGTACCAGCTCAAGCGGATCGTCACCGCGCGCCAGAAGGAGATCGCCCTGGCGCTGCCCAACTCACTCGACCTCCTCTGCATCAGCGTCGAGGCGGGTCTTGGCTTCGACGCGGCGCTGGCGCGGGTCGTCGAGAAGTTCGACAACGCCCTCTCCCGCGAGTTCGCCTTCGTGCTCAATGAGATCCGCCTCGGTCGGCCTCGCCACGAGGCGCTCGAGGACCTCGGCAAGCGCTCGGGCGTGCAGGAGCTGGCCTCCTTCATCCAGGCCCTGGTCCAGTCGGACCAACTTGGGGTGGGGATCGCCCGGGTGCTCCGAATCCAATCCGAGGAGATGCGCCGGCGCCGGCGCCAGAAGGCGGAGGCCAAGGCCCAGCAGGCCAGCCTGAAGATGCTCTTTCCGATGGTTGGTTGCATCTTCCCGGTGCTCTTCGTCATCCTGCTTGGTCCCCCCGCCCTCTCATTGATCTTCCATGTCTGATCAGACCTCCCCGACGAGGTGGAGGGGACCAGATTCCCAGCGGGTGGTCGTCCGCGCCGCCAACGGCGCCGTGATCGCCGACCGGGTGACCGTCGCCCGCAGCTTTGTTCCGAGGTTCATGGGTCTGATGGGACGGGCTAAGCTCGATCCTCGCGAGGGTCTCTGGCTGATCCCGTGCAACAGCGTCCACATGTTCTTCATGCGGAGTCGGTTGGACATCGTCTACCTGGACCGGCAGATGCGCGTGGTACGCTGCGACCCCGAGATGCCGAAGTGGACGGTGAAATTGCTGCCGGTTCGGCATGCCCACAGCGCTCTCGAGCTGGCCCCGGGCACGCTCGGCCGCCATGGGGTCCGACCCGGTGACGCGCTCAAGATCGGAGCGGATACCGAGACCGCCCCGGAGGCCGCCCCGAGCCTGGTGGTCCCGGGCGTCACCGGCGTTTAGCTTCACTGCTAGGGAGTAGTCCATGAGTCCGGTCCTAACTGAGGAAGAGCGACAGCAAGGGATGGAGGGTTACCTCCAGGCCCTCGGGCCACTGCGGGTTCTGGTCGAGGACGACAGCCTGACCGAGATCATGGTGGTTGGACCGGACATGGTCTACGTCGAGGCGCAGGGCAAGATCGTGCTCACCGACGTGCGCTTCCGGGACAACGAGCACCTGCTCAAGGTGATCGACCTGATCGTCGCCGCCGTGGGCCGCAGGGTCGACGTCCGCCAACCGCTCTGCGACGCCCGACTGCTCGACGGCTCCCGGGTCAACGCCGTCGTCCCCCCGGTCGCCATCGACGGTCCCATCCTGACGATTCGGAAATTCGCCAAGGAGCGCCTCCGGATCACCGACCTGATCCACTTCGGCACCATCGACGAGGCCGGGGCCTCGTTCATGCAGGCCTGCGTCCTGGCTCGGGCCAACATCCTCATCTCGGGCGGGACCGGGGCGGGCAAGACCACCCTGCTCAACATCTGCTCCGGGTTCATCCCCCCAGACGAGCGGATCGTCACCATCGAGGACGCCGCCGAATTGCAGATGCACCAGGAGCACGTCTGCCGGCTCGAGTCCCGGCCTCCGGATGTTCGCGGCGAGGGCCGGATCAACATCCGTGACCTGGTCATCAACGCGCTTCGGATGCGCCCGGATCGGATCGTCGTGGGTGAGGTCCGGGGAGGTGAGGCCCTCGACATGCTCCAGGCGATGAACACGGGCCACGATGGCTCGATGACCACGGTCCATGCCAACACTCCCCGCGACAGCCTCTCCCGGCTCGAGACCCAGGTTTTGATGGGCGGCGTGGAGCTGCCCGCCAAGGCGATTCGGCAGCAGATCGCCAGCGCCATCGACATCGTCGTCCAGCTCAACCGGCTCCGCGACGGCAGTCGCCGGATCACCGCCATCAGTGAGGTGGTGGGGATGGAGGGCGACACCATCACCATGCAGGACATCTTCATCATGCGTGCCGAGGGGATGGACCAGCAGGGCAACCTCAAGAACACGATGGAGTTGAGCGGGGTCCGGCCCCAGATCCTCGATCGGCTCTTCGACATGGGCCTCGCCGTCCCCCCCGAGATCTCCCGGCTCTTCCCGGACCGGCGCACCGACCAGGTGGCGGCGATCAAGCTGCCGACGCCGCCGTCAGGGCCGCTCCAGAGACGTCTTGGCTGAGGCGCTGAAAGGAAGACTCCGCGCAGCGCGTTTGGGCCGCCGCCTCGGCGTCGTCATCGTCGCCCTGGCAGGCGCCGGGGGCCTGGCGGCACTGGTCGCCAGCCCGGCCATGGCCCAGCCGGTCGGAAGCGCCACCCCGTATGACGGTGAGCTCTTCTCGCTGACCAACCAGGACCGAGCCAGCAACGGTCTGGGAGCGCTCGCCAACAACGGCACGCTCGACGGAATCGGCCAGTCCAGTCCCTATTACGGCTGCAACCCCGCGCCCATCTACGGCCGGGCTGCCGACATGCTCACCAGGCAGTACTTCTCGCACCAGATCCCGGGCTGCTCCGCCGATGGCGGCTACGTCTGGCCGATCATGGAGGCTGACGGAGTCCACTTCTACTCGGCCGGTGAGAACGTCGGCTGGAACAGCGGATACTCCGACCCCGCCGCCGGCGTCAACACCCAGTTCATGGATTCCCCCGACCACCGGGCCAACATCCTCGGGTCTTACAACGAGCTCGGAGTCGGGTCCTGGTACACGGCCGGTCCCTGGAACTACCCGGGCAGCGGCGGTGGCCCCTACTCGGATGTGTACATGTTCGCCCAGGAGTTCGCCCGGGTCGGCTCCTCGGCGCCGCCTCCCTCGGGGGGCGGCGGTGGAGGCGGGGGCGGCGGTGGTGGGGGCGGTGGCGGCTCGGCCCCTCCCAAGCCCGCTCCCACTCCGGTGCCGACTCCCACCCCAACCCCTAAGCCCCCGCGCCCGGGGGTGAGCGCTCATCCTCCAAAGCTCGGCCGCGGGCTGCTTTCCAGCACAATCGACGAGGTGATCGGAAGCTACCTGGATGAGTGAGGCGCCGGCCACGGCGGCGCTGGGTGGGGACCAGGCGGTGCTTGAGGCGGCCGGCCTCTGCAAGAGCTTCGCCATCAGCAAGAGCCCCCGCGAGGTGGTCAAGAACGTCTCCCTGACGGTCAGGGCGGGCGAGTTCTTTGCGGTGATGGGCCCGAGCGGGTGTGGCAAGTCGACCCTGCTCAACATGCTGGGGGGCCTCGAGTCCCCAGACCAGGGACGGGTGACCATCGGCGCCACCGACGTCTATGCCCTGAGCGAGGGTGAGCGGGCCGCCTTTCGACGGCGCCAGATCGGCTTCATCTTCCAGTTCTTCAACCTCCTGCCCAGCCTGACCGCCGCCGAGAACGTGATGCTGCCCTACCGGCTCGAGCGCAACCGGGCCTGGCCGCTGCGGGGCCTCGGTCGCGACCGTGATGCCCGGGCCCGAGCCCATGACCTGATGGCGGTGCTGGGGCTGAAGGGGATGCAGGGGCATCGCCCCGACGAGATCTCAGGTGGGGAACAGCAGCGGGTGGCGGTTGCCCGGGCGCTGGTCTCGGACCCGGCCATCCTCCTGGCCGACGAGCCGACCGGGACGCTCGACTACCACGCCGGACGGGGGGTGCTCGAGCTCCTGCTCCGGCTCAGCCGCCAGGAGGGCCGCACCATCGTCCTGGTGACCCACGACGTCCGCACCGCCGCCTACGCCGAGCGGGTCGCGATCATGCTCGACGGTGAGTTCAAGGAGGTGGTCGAGCTCGGTCACCGGACCGTCCACGACACCGCCCCGCTCCTGGAGCGGCTCGGGACCCATGGCCTCTGAGGGCGGCATCGGAAGTTGATCCCCCTCCTGTGGCGCCGGGCGGCGCTGGTCCGGCTGGCGCTGGGGATCGCCGCCCTGGCCCTGGCCGGAGGGGCGGTCCTGGGCACTCAGCTGACCGCCGGCGCCCTGCACCGGCAGGCGGCCGCCGCCGTCCGCGAGCGGGCGGGCTCCGCCGAGTACGACATCCAGCCCTTCGCCAGGTCGGGCTTCACCCCGGCCCAGGTCAGAGCCATCGCCAAGCTCAAGGCGGTCAGCGTCGCCTCGCCGCTCGAGGAGAAGGCCGATCTGGCCCGCCTGCCCTCCAAGGCCTTCCGCCAGGTGATCCTGGTCGGGGCGAGCCCTAGCGGGGTCGCTCTCCGCCCGCTGCCCCTCCTTCGAGGACGGCGCCCGACCGGCCCCTACCAGATCGCGGTGAGCCAGAACCTCAGCCCCGGGATCTCGATCAGCTCGGGAGTGGTCACACCCGGCCGGGTCGGGATCGGCCAGAAACTCCAGCTGATCGAGTCGAAGGCCGCCAAGAAGTTC
>DATDII010000030.1:0-19958 GCA_036521135.1 Candidatus Dormiibacterota bacterium
CCTAGGCGCCAGCCGGGAGACTCGATCCCTGGCAGCCAGCTCTTGCTCCTGCCCTGAGCGACCACGCCGGCGCTGGAAGGGCCGAGAGAGGGCTCTCCCTCTGGTCAGGGCTCGTCGGTCTCCGGCCCTGGGTCCAGCACCCGTTGCCGTGCCGCGAGTCGCGCCTCTCGGCGCCGCTCTTCGAAGCAGCTCAGAAGCCGCTCGGTGGCGTCCACCAACTCCCGGCTCTGGTCGTCGAGGGCGGGATCGCCGAGGTCGGCGGCCAGACGCTGCACCCGACCGGCGCGCCGCAGCAGAGACCGGGTGTCCGAGGCCAGCCCGTCGAGCGCCCGCAGCCGCCCGGCGCTGGGGAGACTGAGGTCAGGCACTCACCACCCCCCCGCTCCAGCCATCGGGCTCAGGATAGACGCTCGCTCCTGCCGCTCAGCGGTCGAGCCCGTAGATGAACCCGGCGAGCCGCTCGAATGCGTCCCCGGTGGAACCGGCGGCTACCCCGCGGAGGTCGACGTAGGGGGGCCGCGGGCCCAGGAACACCCAGTTGGCCTCAGCGACCGTGTAGTTCCCGCTGGCCTCCACCCCGACCACCAGGGCGACATGGCCGGCACCGGCGTCCGAGTACACCGCGATCGCGCCCAACTCCGGGTCCGGCCCGACGGCATAGCCCGCGGCGGCAGCCAGCCCGAGCCACTGCCCGGCGTTCCCACCCAGCTCTCCTGACGCGGTGTGCCAGGCCACTCGCCTGCGGGTCGCCACATACCAGGTGCACTGGCCGGTGGAGAAGCCGTCGTAATCGGCCGGGAAGGGGCTCGGAGACCCGGTGCAGGCAGACGGGTCGACCGCGAGCGCCCCCGGCTCGGGACCGCACGGCAGCGCCCATCCCGGGAACTGCGGAGATCCGGCCGGGATGTCGGCGCCCACCGGGAGCATGAAGCCGCCGGGGTCGGGCAGCAGACCGCTCCCGGCACCCCAGTCGGCCGCTACCGCTCCGGCGGAGAGGAGGCCGAGCAGGCTGAGAGCCACGACCATGGGGATGGCACAGCCCCCGACCAGGGCCGCCAGCAGCCGGTGACCCACCCGTAGCTTCAACTGGAGGTCTCAGGCCACCGACCTTGCGTCGGTGCAGAGAGCCTGGTGGAGTTCGGGCGGGGCCACTCCCTGGAACGCGGCCCGCTCGCGGCCGACGATGACGATGCCAGCGCCGGGTGGCGCATCGCGGAGGATGTCGCACTCGGCCGGGGAGAGCCCAAATGCCTCCCGGACGGCCGGAATCGCCACCTCTTCCTGGCGGAGCAGGAGCTTGGTGTGGCAGTTGCGCACGATCACGTTGCCCACCGGCGAACCGAGGAAGTCCTCGACCACCTGGGAGACCACCATCAGCCCGGCGCCCAGCTTTCGAACACGGCGGCTCAGGGCCTCGAGGGCGGATGCGCTTCGAGGCTGTACCAGGAGAACCTCCGCCTCGTCGACCACCACCAGCCGACGCCATTGCTGCTGCCGCCGGATCTCGGCCTCGAGCTGGAGCAGGATCATCTGCATCGCTGGCGCCAGGAGCTGCTCGCGGTCACCGCCCCAGCCCCTCAGCGAGAAGACCGTGACCGGCCCCTCGAGCTCCGGCTCGGGGCTGCCGTCGAAGACCCCGGCCAGCACGCCCCTGGTGAAGCGGCCGAGGCGGCGGCCCAGCAGCAGGCGCCCCGACCGCTCGAGCTCGGCTACAAGATCGGCCAGGGTGGGGTTGGCGTCTGCGCGATAGAGCTGGATCAGAGTCGCCTCGAGCGCCTCGACGTCGTCCTCCGGGAGGTCCCACTGCCCGCTTCGGTTGACGGCCAGGAGCTCGAGGACCACCATCGCCCGCGCCGCGCGGCTCGCCGGGTCGTCGCCCGGCGAGGCGCCGGGACCGACCGCGCTGAGCCCGGACGGTTGGCCAGGAGCGATCTCCCGGCAGGATCCACCGAGGAGCTCCACCAGCCCTCGGTACTCGCCCATGGGGTCGATGAAGCGAAGCCTGCAGTCGGCCAGGCCGAGCCTCACGGCCAGCAGCTTGGCGGTGTAGGACTTGCCTGCCCCTGAGGTCCCGAGGACCACCGCGTTGAAGTTGGGATTGGCGCGATCGAAGGGGTTCACCAGAACCAGCTCTCGAGAGATCAGGCTCGGCCCGAGCAGGACCCCGGACGAGGTTGAGAGACTGCTGCGCAGGAAGGGAAACCCGGTCGCAAGGGCGCTCGCCGTCATCTCCCGGCCCCAACCGAGCGGGCTCAGCCCGGCTGGCGATGTGGCCCGCCATCCGTCCAGATGCCGGTGGGTGAGGGGAACGGCACCACAGCCGAGCTCGGCCACCGTGGCCAGCAGCTGCTGCCAGCAGCGGTCCAGTTGGGCGACGCTGGGCGCGACCAGGGAGACGACGAGCTCGAGATGGAACAGCCGCTCCTGTTCGACCAGAACCTGCTCCTCGAGCGTCAGCGCGTCTCCCAGGGCGGCCTCGGTACCCCGGTCCGGTCGCTGGCCCCGAAGATGATCGACGACCAGGCTGGTTTCGAAGCCGCGGATCTTGCGGCGGAGGCGACTCAAGCTCAGCAGCCGGGGAAGGGGGGTGATGTGCTGGGCGACCCTCACTTCGCAGTCCAGACCCTGGAGCAGTGGCGCCAGCCACCCGATCGAAACCCGTCTGGGATAGGAACCGAGAAACAGGCTTCGACTCCAACGGCTGCCGAGCCGGATCGACCGGGGACCAACCTCCGCCTCTGGCGGCGCCAGCCAGCTGGCGAAGCTCGGCGGTTGCAGGTGGCTCTGTCCGTCGGCCTGCTCCTGGAGCAGCTGCAGCCACTCGCCGTCGCTGAGCCTGCGGGCCCGCGCCCCCAGCTGCCCAATCGCTGCCGCGACCCCGGCGCAGCGCTGCTCCAGGCCGACCTGGGTGCCACCTCCGGTGGGCTCAGGCCCGGTGCCGATGGCCCGGTCTCGTCTCAGCCGGGAGGCGAGTCCTGAGAGCGGTGCCGGCCCGCCGTCCCAGACCACGACCAGATGGCGCTGCCGCTGCACCAGCCGACCGCGGACAAGCCGCTCCCGGAGGGCATGGTCCTGCTCTTCCAGACTTGGTAGCCGGACCGCACTGGCGGGAGTCGCCGTCATCCCGGTGGGCTCGGGCGCCGATGACGAGTAGATCGACACCGGGCCCGCCAGGGCGGTGAGCAGCTGGCGATAGCGCCGCCAGACTTGGTCCCGGTCCGACTCGCCCTGGAGGGCGAGGTTCACCGGCTCGACCAGGAGAGCAGCTCGGAGGCCTCCGTTGGCGAGGCGGGCCACCTGGCCGTCGACAAAGGAAACGTCGACGAGCTGGAGCGTGGAGTGTCGCTGAGCCCACCGGTCGCTCCAGTTCACCGCCAGACCCAGGGCAGTGAGCCACGCCCACCCTCGTCCTCGGCTGGCGACGGCCGCGCCGAGGCGTCGATCTGCTGGTACCGCCCCAGGTCCAGGTGGTCCTGGAGAGCGGGGTGGAGAAGCCGGTGCGGCTGGGTCTGGAACCAGATCCAGTCGGAGATCCACGCGTCGAGGCGTCGGCCCTCCCGCCGCCCGAAGGCCAGGGTCACCGCCGTCCCGATCCAGGGCCCGGAGAGAAGCAGGGCGAGCTCTGGCGGGACGCGGAGCCGGAGCAGGAGGTAGGGCAGGATTGCCCCGATCCCGAACCAACCCAGCTGCTGGCCGGTCAGACCACCCCACCTCATGGGAATCCCAGAGATCGGCTGGGGCACCTCGGCTTGAGTCATCGCGGTTGGTGGTCGTTGAGGTCGGCGGTGCCCCCGTTTGGCCGGAGCCTGCCCCGACGGAGCGCGTTCAGATAGGCGGCATCCAGGTCATGGACCTGGGCTCCTCCGGCGGCGATGTAGCTCTTGCCGAGGTCTCCGGGGACCCGGGGGTCGCCGGCGGCGGTCCGCCGGAGTTCCGAGAGGTGGGCCGGACCCACGGCGAGGAGCTGGCGCAGCTCCTCGGGCGCGTCGCGGCTGTCCAGCAGGGATCTCCCGATGAACTGCTCTCTCGACTCGTGGCCGGCTGACCGGGGCCAGGCGGGGGAGGCGCTCGCCTCCCTGGCCTCGAGGCCGGCGGCGAGCTGGTGGTCCCCGGCGCTGGGCCGGCCGACCAGCGACCGACCGGCGGGGAGGATCTGCGAGCCGAGGCGGGCCACGTGGGGCTGGAGCTGCTCTCGGGTCACGGCGACGCCGGTCAGAAAGGCGCCCCCCGAGCTCACTGCGAGCGTCCGCAGTCCGCTCGTGGTCGACATCTCACCGCGGCTGATCCGGCGCGGCACCTCAAGCATCAACCAGACGGTCACGATCGCCAAGAGGCACTTGGCGAACTGGTCGCCGGGATCCCCGCTGCCGACCTGGGCGAGCAGCCCGGAGGAGCTGGCCCCACAGGCGGCCGATGCCGACTGGGACAGGAGGGGACACCCTCCCATCTGAGCTGCCGCCGGATTGGGCGAGAGCCCCGAGACCGTGGACACGATGGCTACAAAGACAAGGAAGACCAGGGTCTGGACCACCACCACCGCCGATAGCTCGGCAACCGTCCGCCAGTAGCGGCTGAAGGCGGCGCGGCCACCCGGAACGGCCAGCAGCAGGAACGCCAGGCTGGAGCAGCCTGCCAGCAGGGCGAGGACGAGATAGCGCGCCAGGTAGGTCAGGGCCAGCCAGAGTGCCAACGCGGTGAGCACGGTGAAGGCGAGCATGCCCTGGACCCCGTCGGGAACGTCGTACCCATTGCGCCCGTGAGGGCCGACTCCCTTCCAGACATCGGTGAAGCCGGGCACCGTACCCCAGTAGATGTCGGCATAGCGGCAGTCGCTCGGGCTCTGGCCCTGGCCGGCCCGCGGCTCGCCCGGCAGGGGAAGCGAGTCCAGCTGCTCAGCACCCAGGTCGGAGCCCCCACTCCCCTCCAGGCACTCCTGGCCCGCGTTGTTGTTCACCTGGTTGTCGGTGTCGGTGCACAGGGGCTGGGTCGGGTCCGAATCGCCTCGGTCGCAGTTGGCGTCGTGCAACGGCGGGCCGAAGAAGTTCTCGCTCCGGTCAAGCACCTCCTTGGTGAAGTCGGGGCTGTCACTGGAGATGCAATGCGACTGGGTGAAACCGCGATCCATCCAGGGCTGCACCAGCACCTGCTGGGCCGGGGCCGGCCCCGGCTCCGCCAGGCGAATTCCGGGATGGATGATCGGACTGTCCTCCGGGCAGTACGCGGTCATCGCCAGGACCGTCATCAGGTCGACCGGGCCGCCGGTGCGGTCCCCTAGGTGCTCAAACGTCGCCTGGAGCAGGGCCTGCGAGCCCCAGGTTCCAGCATCGATCACGCGACCCGCCAGATGCAGGGGCAGCCCGGCCCCGAGAATGCCAGCGGCCACCAGGCAGGGGATGAGACCGGCCCGCAGGTTCAGTTGCTGACCGATCATGAAGAGGCAGACCTGAACCGCGAAGACCAGGACCAGCAGGCTCAGCGCGATCGGCAGGAGGATCGAGTTGAGCTGCTCAACCCAGGGGATGCAGCCTTCGGCACCGCACTCGTGGGGAGCCTCGCCAAGGGCGCCGTTGTAGTTGTCCACCACCGGATTGCTGCCGACCAGCGTCGTGATCAACTGCCACGGACCGGCGGTGATCGCCCCAGTGACCGGGCTGATGTGGTCCGGATCCGGGCTGCCGTCGAGGCTACCCATGATCGCCACCGGCCCGCTGATGAATGCGTCGACGATGTAGCACATCGGGTCAGTGATGCCGCCGCACTGCTGGCTTGCGCTTCCGGTGGAATCGCCGTCCGGGGCGGGACTGGTCGACGGGCTCGCCTGCGGGATTGGACTAACGGAGCTGGCGGCCAGTCGTGCGCCCGCGACCGTCCCTCGATGGACTGTGGCCACCAGGTTGGGCGTCGGCGCCACCAGCAACCAGGAGGCGCCGGTCAGAGCGAAGATCCGCAAGATCGTTGGGGAAACTCAGTGTTCCGTTCCGGAGCAACTGCTGGTGGAGCACACCGTGTTGCTGCCCGACAGTCCCTCCACGAACGCCAGGACGGCGCCCTCGTTAACCAGCAGGAGGACGCCCAGCAGCACGGTCACCAAACCCTGCACCGCGGCCGCGCGACGTTGACTGTTGTCGAGCGCGGTCATGTAGCGGATCGCAGCAAAGCTGAGACAGAGAACCGCCACCGCGCCCAGCGCCAGCCCGGTGACCGTGTGAATCACGTTGTCGAGCCCGCTGTTGAAAGTAGCCAGCAGTTCCAACGCATCCCCTCCGCAACTGGCCGGCTGCGCTCGGCCCCGCTCTAGGC
Source organism: Candidatus Dormiibacterota bacterium (assembly GCA_036521135.1). Classification (GTDB taxonomy): domain Bacteria; phylum Chloroflexota; class Dormibacteria; order Aeolococcales; family Bog-877; genus Bog-877. Next base: position 6,301 of record DATDII010000030.1, read on the forward strand.
CTCTACGTCCGCCGGCTCCCACGTAAGGGGGTCGGCTGACGCGATCCAGTCGGGGTTGGCATCGATGCGGTCTCGAAGCGGCCGGCCCTGGGCGGGACTGGGCACGAGGTCAGGGACGGTGGCGCCGACCAGGGCTTTGAGCCGGGCGACCTCATACCAGCGACGCTGGGCGATCACCGCCGGGTGGTCGCCGCCGTGGAACACCAGCGCCTGGTGGGGCTTGAGCCGACGGACGTCATCCGGGTGCCAGAGCGGGTGCGAGGACACGGGCTCGCTCCCCGCCAGCTCGGAGACCCGGTGCAGGGTGGTGGTCCCAGCGAGCCTGCTTGCCCGGTCGAGCAGCTCCAACTCGGAGATCCCGGGGAGCAGGATCTTGGTGCGGCAGTTCGACCAGAGCGCGCCCGACGCCTCGGTACCGTAGGTGGCGGTGATCGATCCCAGGTCCTGGGCCATCAGGACCAGGCGCACCCCCTGGGACCGGCCGAGCTGGGCCAGAGCCGGGAGCTCGGGCAGGTTGGTCAGCTGGGTGAACTCGTCCAGCAGGAACAGGGCGGGCGGTTGCGGAGGCTGGCTGAAGATGCTCCGCCAGGCGCGCGAGATCAGCGCGGAGACCAGGCCTCGGAGGACCGGGGCGTCGTGGGGAGCGACCACGCAGTAGAGAGTCCGCAGGCTTCCGTCGGCAAGTCCCGCCGGATCGAAGTCGCTCTCGGCCGTCGCCGCCGCCACCTGGTCGGTTGAATACGGTCCCAGCTGGGCGACCAGGGTGGCGACGACTCCCATCGCGGTGCGATCCCCACCGCTCAGCGCCCCTTGAACCAGGCGCCTGGCCACGGGGTGGCGCATCTCCTCGGCAAGCGCCTCGGCAGGGACGATCTGGAGCAGCTCGAGAAGGGCCCCTGGACCCACTTCCAGGCTCGCTCCTTCGACGAGGAGCCCGTGGAGGAGCTGGCGGGCGAGGTCGTGCCAGAACGGTTCGCGGTCGGGTGCCCGGCCCATTAGGAAGTTCGCGACCCGGAGAGCGTCCTCCGAGCTCACGATCGAGGTCAGCGGGTTCCAGCGAGAGGTCGGCTCCATCAGCGGGGCGAAGATCACCGCGGGACCGAGGCTCGAGCGATGGGCCAGGGTGGCGCGCACCAGCTCGCCCTTCGGGTCGGTGACAACTGCCGGGCCGGGCCACTCCAGGAGGGCGGGTATGGCGAGACCTGAGGACTTGCCGGAGCCGGTCGGCCCGAGGACCAAGAGGTGCTCGTCGGCGGGAAGCCAGAGCGACCGCCTGTGGTGGGTTCCCAGGCGGACTCGCGGCTCGGTGGAGTTACGCAGGGCCGGGCTTCGCCGAAGCGCTCGGAGATCCCGGCCGCGCGCGGCCCGGGCCCGGCCCAAGACTCCTGCCGCGACCAGCCGCTGACCCCGGACCCTGATCACGAGGCTCAGGCAGACCAGCCCGGCCGCCCCTAGCAGCGCGGCCACCTGCGCGGCCCACGGCGTGGAGGCACTCGCCCCCGCCATGCGCGCGGGTCGAGGGCCGACGGCGGCCGCGGCCGGCGAGCCCGGAGGGAGGGCGCCCAGGTGGAAGTGAAGGGCCATAGCCAGCAGGGCCAGGGCGAGGAGTGCGGCCGGACCAGCGATCGAACCCATTCCGGGGTCGCTGTTCCGGGCCATCTGGAGTGATGTCCGCCGGCGCCGGTGAGTTGGGTCCCAGCCACCTGCGACAGCCTCGTCGCCCGCGGTTCCCCAAGCGTTACAGGTCATTGCCGGACCGGTGCAGGACGGTCAGCCAAGAGCGGGATTCGCCCACCTAGACTGGCCGAGATGTCAAGCCCGGCAGCCTCCCAGAGAGCTTCTACCGAGCAGCTCTCAGAGCGCGCGATCCTGGTCGTGGATCGCGACGAGGTGGGCCGCACCGCCACCGCGTCGATCTTGCGGCGCCTGGGCTTTGAAGTCACCGAGGCCGACTCGCCCAAGTCCGCCCTCGCCCAGGCCCGGCAGGGCCGCTATGCCTGCGCGATCCTTGACCTCAACCTGGTCGAGATGAGCGCCTTCGAGGTCTGCCGGCGCCTGCTGGCCCGGAGCCAGTGGAGCTGGACCCCGGTGATCTTCACCAGTGCCCGCCAGCCCCGGCTCGACCTTCGGGTGAGCATGCAGGCGGGTGGGTTCGCCTACCTCCCCAAACCGTTCCGCGCCGACCACCTGATCGCGGTCGTGGGCGATGCCCTGGCGAGTCAGGGGCCGATGCGGCAGGGCAAGCCCAACCGCGAACTGGTTCTGGCCCGCGCCGAGGCGGCCGCGAGCACCGCCTGACCGCGAACCGGGGACGGCTTCTTCAGGTACTGGGCGTCGGGCTTGGCAACGGGCTCGGAGAGGGGCTCGCGGTGGGGCTTGCCGTAGGGCTCGCCGAAGGCGACTCCGACGGGGAGGGCGAAGGGCTGACCTTGCCGCCGCCGAGCACGCTCTTGCTGGGGCCACTTCCGGAAAGGTAGTAGTCGGTCTCGCCATCGATCACCTGGCTGGTCAGCCCTCCGGGCTCGGGATACCAGCTGTTGGCAACCCCGGCCAGGGCATCCTCCATGAAGGCGTGCCACAGGGTGGCGCAGCCGCTGATCCCGTTCACCCCGCCGCCATACATCGGCGAGTCGTTGGCATTGCCGACCCAGTCACCGACGACCACCGTCGGGGTCCAGCCGACGGCGGTGTTGTCGTCAAAGTTCGTCGAGGTTCCGGTCTTGATGGCGACGGTATGCCCCGACACCACCAGCGGGGTGTCGGAGCCAAAGGCGAGCAGGCGGTTGCTGTTGCGGGACAGGATCGTGTTCATGATGTAGGAGACCTGGGTCGACAGCACCCTCCGGGGCGACGGGCTGGCCCGGAAGATGACCCTGCCGTCGCTGTCGGCGACCTGGAGAACGTAGGTGGTGGGATGGAGCACGCCCTGGGCGGCGAAGGCGGCGGCGGCCTGGGTCATCTCCCATAGCGGTACTGGGTAGGCGCCAAGGGTCAGGCTCGGACCGTAGTCAGAGTCCGGCTCGCCAAGGGTGGTCACCCCAAGGTTGCGAGCCGTGCTGAGGATGTTGGGGATCCCGGTCTTGAGCTCCACCCGCACCGCCGGCACGTTGAGGGAGTTGCCGAGCGCGACCTGGGCCTGGACCACCCCGGCGTAATGGCCCTCATAGTCGACCACCCGGTAGGGGCCGCCGCCGGGGCCGCCGGTCGGCACCGTCAGCGGCTCGTCGAGAACCGGCGTGGTCATGGTGATGTCGCGGTTGGCGAGGGCAGTCGAGTAGTTGAAGAGCTTGAACTCAGAGCCGGGCTGGCGCGGAGTGGCGGCCATGTCGATCAATCCCCCCGGCGCGCTGGCGCCGGCGCCGCCAACCCAGGCCAGCACGTCCCCGGTCCGCGGGTCCTCGGCCACCAGCGCCCCGTCGGTCATGTGCTGGTCGGCGCCGGCCGCCACGGTCTGATCGACAAGTTCCTGGGCATCCTGGTTGAGGGCCGGATCAAGGCTGGTCTGAACCCGAAGCCCCACCGTTAGGTAGTTGGACCCGTAGTGGGCCTGGAGCCAGTTCTCGACCTGCTCGGTGAAGTAGGGGGCCAGGTCGACCGAGCTCCCCCCGGGGGCGGCCAGGGTTGGAGCCTTGGCGCGTATGGCGGCGGCCTGGTCCGGGCTCAGGTCGCCCTGCCGCTCCATGGCCTGGAGCACCGCCTGCTGCCGCTCGCGAGCAGCGCCGAGGTTGTCGAAGGGATCGAGATAGGTGGGCGCGGGCAGCAGGCCGGCCAGGAGCGACGCCTGATTGGCGTTCAGCTGGGAGGCATGCACCCCGAAGTAGGTGAGTGAGGCCGCCTCGATCCCGCGAGCCCCCTCGCCGAAATAGACGTCGTTGAGGTACTCGTCGAGAATCCTTGGTCGGGTCAGCTTCGCCGTCAGCTCCTCCCCGAAGAGGATCTCCTTGACCTTGTAGGTGAGCGACTTGTTGTCATGGAGGTAGAGGATCTTGGCCAGCTGCTCAGGGATCGTGCTCGCACCCTGGGCGGCGCTGTGGTGGACGATGTCGTAAAAGGCGGCATCGGCGATCCGGGCCAGGTCGAAGCTGGGCGAGGTCCAGAAATTGTGGTCCTCGATCGCCACTACCGCTTGGCGCATGATCGGGGCGATCTGCTTGAAGGAGACCGGGATCCGGCTGCTTCCCGAGGGATGGAGGTCGGCCAGCTCGGTTCCACCCTGCCCGTAGATCAGGGTGTCGGCCGCCAGGTGGGTCTCCTGGGGCAGGGCTCCGTAGGCGCGGGCCAGCGCCGTGAAGGGGACCGCCAGGATTACCACCGCCGCGACCGCTCCGACCGCGACGGCGGCGCCGATGCGCCGCCAGTCGGTGCCCGAGCTCCGGCTCTGGCGGCGGGTCCGGTGCCGGTTCGACTGGCCAGGGGGAGGATTGCGCATCAGCTTTTCGTCAGCGATGGTCGACGTTTGGGCACGGCGCGGGGCCAATGGTCTGACGATGAGGGTCGGGACCCGGCCAGGTGGGGAGGCACCGTGCACGCGCCGTGCCCAGCCTTTACAACGAGGACCACGGCCTTTTGGTTTCTCTGGCCGCCCGATGGATCCCCGGCCCTGCCGGCTGAGCTGCCGCTGAAAGCGAGCCGGCAGCTCGGGGCGAGGCCGCTTACGCTCTCCCCGTGAGTGAGCAGGGGAGTCCCCCTCCCGGGGTCGCCCGTGATCGACGCGGCCTGCCTGTCCTGCGGCCCTCGTCGGGTCGGGGCGAACGGCGCTTTGCGCTGATCCTGGGCGGGGCGCTCCTGCTCTTCATCGTGGTTCAGGTGTTCCACTCGCACCCGCTGCCCAGGCCTTCCCACAGCAGCGCCAGCGCCGCCGTGGCCGGATACCTCGAGGGGCTGCAGCACAAGGATGTCGGCGAGGTCCGCACCTACCTCGCCCCCGCCGAGAAGCGCCAGGCGGCCTCGCTGCTGCGAGGGCTCGCCTCCGACCACGCCTTCGTGACCGCGCCGGCGGAGTCGTTCGTGTCGCAAGGCAAGCGCTCGGCCCAGGTCACCATTGTTCTCCAGGTGTGTGCGCCGGAGAAGGGGTTCCACACTGCGGTCTGCAACCCGATCGACCACGAGCCGCTCGGGTTGCCCAACCAGCTCGATTGCGTCAAGGTCGGCGGCGCATGGTACGTCAGCACCCTGCTCAAACCCGACTGACGGGATCAGCCGGCCCCAGGCTGGTCCAGCCCGGGCTCGACCATTCGGTTGGGGTCGAGCAGGCGGTCCAGCTCCGCCGATGAGAGACCAGATCGATCGCCGGCCACCTCCCGGATCGTCCTGCCCGTCCGATGGGCTTCGTCGGCGATGGCGGCCGCGGCGTCATAGCCGATCGCCGGCACCAGGGCGGTGCCGATGGCCAGCCCCTGCTCCAGCAGGTTCGGCCCGCGCTCGGTCGCGACCAGCCCGTCCACGGCCTGGAGGGACAGGTTGGCCGAAACCCTGGCCAGGAGCTCGATCTCCTCAAGGAGGTTGTGGGCCGCCACCGGCAGCATCACGTTGAGCTCCAGGAGGGAGCCTGTCGCACCACAGAAGGCGACGGTGGCGTCGTCGCCGAGCACCTGGGCCACGGCCATGAGCGCCGACTCACAGATGACCGGGTTGACCTTGCCCGGCATGATCGACGATCCGGGCTGGACCTCGGGCAGGCTCAGCTCGGCGACCCCTGCCCGGGGCCCAAAGCTGAGGAGGCGCAGGTCGCTGGCGATCTTGTGGATGGCGATCGCGGCGCCCCGGACGGCCCCGGAGGCGAAGACCACCGCGTCCAGCGTGCTCTGGGCCTGGAAGTGGCCGCTGGTTTCACGGAGTTCCGGATCGTAGGCCGGGGAGAGGCGGGCGACGACCCGCCCGGCGAACTCGGGATGGGTGCCGATGCCAGTCCCGACCGCGGTGCCGCCCAGGGCGAGCTCAGAGAGCTCCCGCCGGGCCAGCTCCAGCCGGTCCCGGGCCCGCTCCACCTGGCCCCGGTAGCCTTCAAACTCCTGCCCGAGCCGGATCGGGGTGGCGTCCTGGAGGTGGGTTCGCCCGGTCTTGATCACGCCCCAGAGCCGGTCCCGCTGCCTGGCCAGACTGGCTTCGAGCTGCTCCAGGCTGGGCCGCAGGTCGACCCGGAGCGCGTCCAGGGCGGCCAGGTGAATCGCCGAGGGAAAGACGTCGTTGCTGGACTGGCCCAGGTTGACGTGGTCGTTGGGGTGGACCCGGCCCCGCTCGCCGCGGCCTCCCCCAAGCAGCTCCAGGGCCCGGTTGGCGATAACCTCGTTGGCGTTCATGTTCGACGAGGTCCCGCTGCCGGTCTGGAAGATGTCCACCACGAACTGGTCGTCGAACCGGCCCTGGCTCACCTCGTTGGCGGCGGTGGCAATCGCCTGGCTCAGCTCCTGGGGCAGCAACCCGAGCTCGTGGTTGACTTGGGCGGCCTCTCGTTTCAGGTCCCCTAGCGCGGCGATCAGACGGCGGGGCAGCCTGAGCTGACTGATCGGGAAGTTGACCACCGCCCGCTGGGTGCTGGCGCCGTAGTAGGCGTCGGCCGGGACCTCCATCTCGCCCATGGAGTCCCGTTCCAGGCGATACGGGCCCTCGGTCATGCCCCCGAGTCTATCGGCTGGCCGGCGCCGATCCGGGCCGGTGGAACTCGGTCGTAGAGAAGCCGTCCAACCCAGCTGTCAGGAGGGGCGGTTGGATAGGGCCGCCTGCGGTGGTAGCCCTCGAAGCGGCGCAGGACCAGGCAGATGACCACCCCAACCGCGGTGATGGCGAAGGCGGCCGAGGCCTGGGTCAGCCAGAGCACGATCGGCAGCCCGAGGTAGGCGAGCAGGACCCCGAGGGCGCTTCGTCGGGCCGCTCCGCCGAGGATAACCAGGACCAGCACGAACCCGATCCCAAACCAGGACCAGAGGGCGACCGCCCCGGTGGCGCTGGCCACCCCTCGGCCACCGTTGTAGCCGAGGTAGATGGGCCAGCCGTTGCCGATCACGGCACAGAGCCCGGCGCCCGCCGCCACCCAGGACGGGAGGTGGAGGAGGACCGCGACCAGGACCGGGATCAGCCCCTGGGCGAACTGGAGCGGGCCCACGACCGCGGCCGGCACCAGGCCGACGCTGTGGTACAGGTTGCTGGTGCCGATCTTGCCGGTGCCCACCTGGCGGAGGTCGACCCCGGAGAGCCTGCCCACGATCCAGCCGACCGGGATCCCCCCGACCAGATACGCGCCAGCCCAGATCAAAGCCACCGGCAGCGCCGAGGGTGTGACCGTGACCGCCGCGACCTGGATCACACTCGGATCGGGATGGCGGGGACGGCTGCCGCGCCGATCAGCCCGGGACCGGTATGAAGCGCGATCACCGGGGTCAGCTGGAGCCGCTCGATCGGGCCCTCTCCGAAGAGCTCCCCGAGGTGGCGCTTGAGCTCGGGGACGGCGCCGGTCGACGCGCCGCAGAAGATGGCCAGGCGGAGCTCGGTCTCGCGCGCGGTCTGCTCGCGCAGATGCTCGGCCACCGCCCGCAGCGCCCTTCTCGTCCCCCGGACCAGCCCGAGCCGGCGGACGTCTCCCCCGGTGAAGGCGAATAGCGGCCGGGCATGGAGGAGGTCCCCACCCAGACCAGCCAGCGCGGGGACCCGGCCGCTCCGGACCAGGAACCGCATCGTGTCCAGAGCGGCGATCACGCGGGCGCCGGCCGCCACCTCGCGAACGTGAGCCGCGACCAGCTCGCGGCTCAGGCCGGCCGCACAGGCGCTGGCCGCGGCCTCGGCGACAAGCGTGTATCCGCCCGCCGCCGTCCCGGTGTCGAGGAGTTCGACATGCTTCTCCGGAGCCTCGCTCCGGAGCATCTCGGCGGCGACCCGGGCGGAGCGGCCCATCATCGAGTAGCGCTCAGGGATCGTCAGGCACACGATCTCGGTGGTGGGGATCGCCCGGAAGACCCTCAGGTAGTCACCCGGCGAGGGCGAGCTGCTTGTCGGAAGCGGACCCGGCCGGTCGAGCAGCTGGTACAGCTCGGGGCCGGAGATGTCGATCCCGTCCCGCAGGATCCTGCCATCGATCTCGATCGACATGGGGACCACGCGGACCCAGGGGGACTCGCCGAGGGCGGGAGGCAGGCAGGAACCGCTGTCGACCACGAGCGCGGTTCTGGGTGCCTCGGCCACTAGATCTGCCACGCCTCCTTGGGATCGGTCAACTCAAGTCGCCGTCCGGGTGGCGTGCTCGGACTGCCCTGACCCGTCGCTGCCGCCCTGCCGACCACGAGGGAGAGTCCCTGTCCAACATCACCTGGAGCTCGGGCCCCGGCAGTCGCGGTAGATCTCCAGCAGGCGCTCCAGCATGGCCGATAAACCATGATGACGCACTGCTTCTTCGCGTGACGCCTGTCCCTGGCGCTCGCGCTCATCGGGTCGCTGGGCGAGCTCGCCGATCGTCTGAGCCAGTGAGCCGGCCAGGTCACCCGGGGTCAGGATCCGGGCCGCACCCCCGACCAGGGAGGCGCCCCCAGCCGGAGTTGCCGCCACGGCGCAGCCGCTGGCCATCGCCTCCAGGAGCGCGATCGAGAGGCCCTCGGCGCTCGAGGGCAGGCAGAAGAGGTCGACGCCCCGCCAGAAGTCAACTCGATCGGCGAGCGTGACCAGTTGCCCGAGGTAGATCACCCGGGGGTCACGCTGGGCCCTCTCCACCTCCGCCTCGAGTGCCCCGCGACCAGCCAGCACCAGGCGGGCGCCCGAGCCCAGGTCCGCCCCCTGAAAGCCGCGGAGCAGTTCGGGCAGGCCCTTCTCGGGATCGAGGCGGCCGAGATAGCCGACGACGAATTGAGCGCCGGCCAGGTGGCGCTCTCGCAGCCGCGAAGGCCCGGGTGTGAACACCTCGACGTCGACGGCGTTGGGGACGACTGCGATCCGATCCTGAGCGACGCCCACCCCGGCCAGCCTGCGGCGATGCTCCTCTGAGAACACGATCACCCGCTGATACGGCCGCAGCCGGGGCGCCCAGAAGCGATGGAGTCGACGCATCACCAGGGCTCGGGCGCTGCCCGGGCTGCCGAAGGGGAGATGGAATGTGGCCACCGTGGCGGCTCCACGGTTTCGCGCCTCGGCACCCAGCCACCCGTCCTGGAGGGTGAAGCTGAGCGAGACATGGACCACGTCTGGGCGGACCCGGCCCAGCCAGCGCCTGAGATCGCGCCGGAAGCCGCTCCGAGCCAAGGTGACGGTCTTGAAGCGGAAGGTCGGCCAGGCAACCTGGTGCGGCCCGTCGACCGGGGTCTGCTCGCCGTCGCGCTCAGCGTGATGGAACCAGACCTCGGCGCCGCGGGCCACCAGGCCGCCCACCACCTCGGCCGAATAGGTGGTCAGGCCGTCGGCTCTGGCCCCGACCGCGTGCCCGAACCAGGCCAGGCGCAGACCCCGCGCCGGCTCTGGATCAGCCCTGGGAGTGGTCAAGGAGCTGGTCCTCCTGGAACGGGAACCACTGCTCCGGCCAGCGCCGGACCGCCGCCTCGAACACCGGGATCACCTGGCTCAACGCCGCTGCCGGCTCGGTCCCCCTGGCGACGGCCACAGGTGGGTGGACCTCGATCAGGTAGCCGCCGTTGGGTCGGCGGACGCAGGTCGCCGGGACCAGCGGTGCGCCGGTCCTCGCGGCCAGGATCCCAGCCGCGGCCGAGAACCGCGTCCGATGGCCGAGGAAGTCCACCTCGACGGCCGGAGTTCGCCCCGGGATATCGATCACCAGGGCGATCCAGCCACCCGCGCGCAGGCGGCGGAGCAGGGTGGCCGGCGAGCGGCTGGCGCCCACCACCCGGACTCCGATCTCTCGTCTCGCCCAGATCACCAGCTCGGTGAGGGCCGGGTTGCCGCCATCGTCCATAACCGAGGTCAGGTCGATCCCCCGGGCGGCGGCAGCGGCCGCGGGCACGTCCCAGCTGCCGTGGTGGATCACGACCAGGATCCCGGCCTGGCCATGATCTTGGCGGCTCCGGACGTTGGCCTCGACACCCGCCGTGCGGATCTCGTCGAAGACACGGGCTCGGGGCAGGTGGTGGATGTAGACGAAGTCGATCGAGGTGCGCGCGTACTCCCGATAGCTGCTGGCGGCCAGGCGGCGCGCCTGCCGCCGGCTGAGCTCGGGGAAGACGGCCCGGTAGTTCGCCATGGTCGATCGGCGGCGCCCAGCCTGGACGGCAAAGGTGGCGTTGCCGATCGCATCGGCGACGCGGTACCGGTGCCTGCCCAGCGCCCGGACGGCCAGCGCCATCCCGTTGAGACCCAGCCGCAGCGGCAGCGCCGGCGCCCGGCCGCCCCCCCGGTCGACTCCGGACTGGCTCACCGAGCGATTGTCGCAGCCACCTTGGCTGGCCTCGGTTCTAGCCTCGGGAGTGTACGTTCGCTTGGTGAACCGGCTGGCCGACGAGTCGAGCCCCTATCTCCGCCAGCACCGGGACAACCCGGTCGATTGGTACCCCTGGGGTGAACCCGCCTTCGCCCGGGCCCGAGCCGAGGACAGGCCGATCCTTCTCAGCGTCGGCTACTCCGCCTGCCACTGGTGCCATGTGATGGCCCATGAGAGCTTCGAGAACCCGGAGCTGGCCGAGATCCAGAACCGCCTCTTCGTCAATGTCAAGGTTGATCGCGAGGAGCGACCCGACGTTGACCGCGTCTACATGGATGCGCTCCAGGCCCTCACCGGCGGCGGAGGCTGGCCGATGACGGTGTTCCTGCTTCCGGACGGCCGACCGTTCTTCGCCGGCACCTACTACCCCCCAGAGGACCGCCCGGGCCTGCCCGGGTTCCGCCGGGTGATGGAGTCGCTGGCCGCCGCCTATCACGAGCGGCCGAAGGAGGTGGTCGCGAGCGCGGAGCGGCTGGGCCAGGCGCTGGCACCCGCCCCCCTGGTCGCTCCCCCGGCCACCGGTCCAGATCTCCGCGGCGTCCTTGATCGCGCCGAGAGGCGCCTGCTCGAGAGCGCCGACGAGAGGTGGGGTGGGTTCGGCGGTGCCCCGAAGTTTCCCCAGTGCCCCGTCCTTGACTTCCTGCTCACCCGGGCTGTGCTCGAGGGCCCTGGCGAGGCCGCCGAGGCGGTCCAGCGAACGCTCCGGGCGATGGCGCGCGGGGGGATCCGCGACCAGGTGGGCGAGGGCTTCCACCGCTACTCGGTCGATGAGCGTTGGGCGGTACCGCACTTCGAGAAGATGCTCTACGACAACGCCCAGCTGGTCCGCCTCTACCTGCGCAGCTGGCAGGCCCACCAGCGGCCCGAAGACCTCGACCTGGCCCGGCGAACCGCCGACTTCCTGATCGACCAGCTGGGCCTGGAAGGAGGCGGCTTCGCGGCCAGCCTCGACGCCGACACCGGCCAGGGCGAGGGCGCCTACTACGCCTGGAGCGAGGCCGATCTTGAGGAGGCCCTGGGCTCTGAGCGCGCCGAGTTGACGTCGAGACTCTTCGGCGGCCCGGGAGCCGCCCAAACCGAGCGGGGCGATCTGGTCCTCCGGGGAGGCGAGGAGCTCGACCCGGCTCAGCCTGCCCAGGGTCAGCTCCGCGAGGAAATGGTCCGCGAACTCGCCGAGGTGCGAGGTGACCGGCCCCCACCGGGCCGGGACCAGAAGTTGATCGTTGGCTGGAACGCGTTGGCGATCACCGCACTCTGCGAGCTGGCCGTGGTCCTCGACGAGCCCAGCTATCTAGCGCAGGCGACCAGGGCTGCCGAGAGGGTCATGGCCTCGGCCACCGTCGATGGCCGCCTCGCCCACCTCTTCGACGGCTCACAGGGCCGCTTCACCGCGACCCTTGACGACCTGGCCGGGATGGGGCTGGCGGCCCTGAGCCTCCACGAGGCAGGCGGGGAGGCGCGCTGGTTCCAGGTCGCGTGCGAACTTGCTGAGCGGGTCGAGGCCGACTACGCGGATCGAGACGGCCCGGGCTGGTTCGACGTGCCGGCCGGCCACGACCCCAACCTCAGGGTTCGTCCCCGGAGCCTGGAGGACGGAGCCCAGCCAGGCGGCACTTCGTTGATGGCTGAGCTCTGTCTCCGGCTCCACGGACTCTCCGGCGAGGATCGCTGGCGGGCACGCGCCCTCGAGGTCCTGGCAGCCCTGGCCGGTGCGGCGGAGCGGTACCCGTTTGCCTTCGGGAGCCTGCTCGCCGTGATGGCGGTCCTCGATGCCGGCCAGGTTGAGCTGGCTCTGATCTGCCCCGAGACCCCCCAAGCCCACTGGCCGCTCCTCCGCCGCGCCCGGGCCCGACTGCGCCCGCGGCTGGTCGTGGCGGTCGCCCGGCTTGGGAGCGGCCAGGCGGAGGCGCAGGATGGTGCCGAGCTGGCCCGCCACCGCTCCCTAGAGGATGGTGCTCCAACCGCCTACGTCTGTCAGAACTTCGTCTGCCGCCTCCCGGTCCGGGACGGCGACGGACTTGACCGTGAGCTCGGCGACGTCGAGATCGCCTAGGCTGGGCCGGTTATCGGCCGCAGAGGGGGATCAGGCATGGTGAGCAACCAGGAGGGCGGGGAAGGATCGGGCGGGTCCCGCCCTCTGGCGGTCGTCACCGGAGCCAGCGCAGGGATCGGCGAGGCGATCGCCCGGCGCCTACACGCCGAGGGGTTTCGGCTCCTGCTGGGGGCCCGGCGCCAGGATCAGATCGAGCGGGTCGCTGAGGAGCTGGGCGCGGTCGGTCGGGTTCTGGACGTCCGGGACGAAGCCAGCGTGGAGGCATTCTCCAGGGAGGCGAGCGACGCCTCGGTCCTGGTCAATAACGCCGGGGGAGCCCGGGGGGCCGACCAGATCGGGGCGGCGACGAGTGGCGACTGGCGCTGGATGTGGGAGGTCAATGTGCTCGGCCTGATGCAGGTGACCCGGGCCCTGATCCCCGCCCTGGAGCGATCCGGCCAAGGCCACATCATCAACATCTCCTCCACGGCCGGGCTCGAGGTCTACGAAGGTGGCGCCGGTTACACCAGCGCCAAGCACGCCGTCCACGCCATCTCTCAGACCCTGCGCCTTGAGCTCTCCGGTCGCCCGGTGCGGGTGACCGAGGTCTGCCCCGGGATGGTGGAGACCGAGTTCGCGCTCAATCGCTACCGGGGCGACGCCGAGCGCGCGGCTGGCGTCTACCGGGGCGTGACCGCTCTCACCGCCGGCGATGTCGCCGACGTGGTCGCCTTCGCCGCGACCAGGCCCGCCCACGTCAACCTCGACCAGATCGTGCTCCGTCCCCTCCAGCAGGCGACCGCCTACAGGGTCGCGCGCCGGGACTGACCAGGGTCACGGGCCAACCTCGACGGGCCGTCCGGGATCCTGGGCCCATTCGCTCCACGATCCCGGGTAGAGCCGGGCCTCCCCGGCACCCGCCGAGGTCAGGGCCAGGATCAGGCTGCAGGCGGTGACCCCGGAGCCGCAGTAGACGACGGCCGGGGCCTTACCCCCGGTCGCCTCCGAGGTGCGCTGGGCGAGCTCATCGGGAGCGATCACACCCCCTTCGCGGTAGGCCTCGGTCCAGGGGAGGCTGCGGGCGCCTGGGACATGGCCCGGGCGGGGGTCGAGCGGCGAGGGAGCACCGAGGTACCGTTCCCGACTGCGAGCGTCGAGGACGGTCTGACCGGAGGCCAGCTGGGATGCCATCTCGTCCGCACTGACCCAACCATCGAA
>DATDII010000031.1:0-4119 GCA_036521135.1 Candidatus Dormiibacterota bacterium
AGCAGCCACCATGCCCGCGCCGCCGCACCGCTCCCCCCGTCGTAGGCGACCACCCGACCGCCCTTGGAGATCCCGGCCCGCTGCATAGACCTGGTGAAGCTGGCCAGCGACGGCAGGGGATGCCGGCCCGCGAGCCCGGGCGGGCCGGCCAGCTCCTGGTCGAGGTCGACAAAGCGAGCCCCGGGAATGTGAGCGGTCAGGTAGGCGGCCCGATCAGCCCCATCCGGCAGGGCCCAGCGGACGTCGAGGATGGTGAGGTCCTCATCGAGCAGGTGCTCGAGCAGCCACTCGGGTCCGACAAACGGCCCGGCGGGCTGCTTCATGGCACCATGATGGCGTCGACCGACCTAGGGCGTTGGAGGCCGGAGGATCGAGCAGCAGCCAGGGGGGCCAGGCAGGCCGGCGCGCGATCCCGCCGCCGCGCCGGTCCGCTGCCTGGTTCTGGGCCGTGTATCTTCCCGGGCGCTCGAGCTGGTCCGCGAGGTGGTGCCGCCGTCGGCGGCGGAGCTCGTCGTGGCCGAGCCTGGCACCGATCTGGGCCGGGTCGGCCGTGTCGACGTGATCTGGCGCTTGTTCCCGGGTGAGGTGGATGGCGAGGTACGCGATCTGCTGCCGACCGCGCTCGAGTGCCACCCGGAGGTCCGCTGGGTCCACACCGCCAGTGCCGGGATCGACCACCTCGCAGACCTGTTCAGCCACCGGCCAACGACCATCCTGACCCACTCCGCCGGGGTTACCTCCATCCCCATCGCCGAGTTCGTGGTCGGCTGCCTGCTCCACCACTGCAAACGCGCTGCTGAGCTCGAGGAGAACCAGCGGCAGCGGCGCTACCAGGCCCTCGCCCTGAGAGAGCTGGCCGACCTTCAGGTGGTGCTCTTCGGCCTGGGCGCGATCGCCACCGAGGTGAGCAAGCGGCTCCTCCCCTTCGGCTGCAGGATGACGGCGGTGCGCCGTGACCCATCCCGCCCCAGCCCGAAAGGGGTTTCGGCGGTATATCCCTTCTCCGGGCTGATACAGGCCTGCCGGGGCGCCGATGCCCTGGTCCTGGTGGCCCCGCTCACCAATGAGACCGCGGGTGCGATCGGAAAGGAGGCCCTGGCGGAGCTCGCCCCCGAGAGCGTCCTGGTCAACGTTGCCCGGGGCGGGCTCATCGATGAGTCTGCCTTGCTAAGCGGGCTGTCCCGGGGTCGCCCGCGGGCGGCCTATCTCGACGCGTTCGTGGACGAGCCGCTGCCCGTGAACTCCCCGCTCTGGACCGCCCTCGGGGTCCACCTGACCCCGCACCTGAGCTGGAGCTCGCCCCACCTGGCCCGGCGGACCAGCCAGCTGTTTGCCGAGCAGCTCCGGCGTTGGGTGACCGGGGAACCGCTCCTCAACCGAGCGGACCCGAGCGCGGGCTACTAACCCGGATCGAGCCTCACTCCGGGATGTACTCGGTCCGGAGGCCGAGCAGCTCGGGGGCGTGCATCTGGACCATCTTGGCGGCGACGGCCGCTGGCGGCCGGGGTCGGAGGAGTGAGATCGCCACCATGCAGGCAAAGGCGATCGGCACGGTCACGATCGCCGGCTGGGCCAGGACCACCGCCAGCCCCGAGTGCTGGTCAAGGAAGACGGCAAGCGGGGCGGACACGGTCGAGACCATGGTGGCGATGATCGAGCAGGTGGCGATCCCACCCCCCATGCCCACCCCCACCGCTGCGCCGAGGACGGTGAGCCGGCGCCACCAGATCCCGAGGACGAGCAAGGGGAAGAAGGAGCTGGCGGCGATCGCGAAGGCCCAACCCACCAGCACGCTGATGTCGAACTTGCCGACCAGCAGGCCGAGCGCGCTGGCGATCAGGCCGGCACCGAGGGCGCTGATCTGAAATGCGCGACGCCGCGCGAGTTGGCCGGCCCCCGGGCGCAGCCAGCGGCCGTAGACATCGTGGCCCAAGGCTCCGCCCAACGACACCAGCAGGCCACTCAGCGTCGACGTGAACGCGGCGAAGGCACCGGCAGCCACGATCGCGGAGAGGGCCTGGCCGAGCCAGCCAGCCCCCAGCTGCGAGGGCAGCAGCAGCACCACGGCATCGGTCAGGTTGCTCCCGTAGAGGGCCGGGTCGTAGGACCTGCCCAGGGCACCAAGGATCGGCGGCCAGATGTAAAAGGCTCCGAGCAGGACCAGAACCAGCAGGGCCGTGCGGCGGGAGGCCTGGGCGTCGGGGTTGGTGTAGAACCGAACCAGGATGTGGGGCAGACCGATGGTGCCGAGGAGGATCGCCAGGATCAGGGAATAGGTGAACAGCAGGGGATGGCCGGTCCCGCCGGCCAGGGGTCCGAAGGGAGCCATCCAGGATGAGGTGGTGCTGGCCGGGGTCTCGCTGCCGAATGGGGCCGGCTGGCCGCGGGCGATGGTGACGGTGTCCGGCGATCGCCAGGTGACCGTCCCCTTGGGCAGGGCGCCGGCGTCGGTCAGCGATCGGCGGTGATCATTGCGGTGGTTGACCGTGGCCGTGGTCCCGGTCCCACCTTCGAACCCGGCAGCTGGCGCGCCGGCTCCCGCGGTGGGCGCCTGCCTCTGCCAGCCGTACGCGGTCGGGTGGGCGACCCTGACCTCGGTCGGCCCCGGGATCTGCCAGAGCTCCCCGGCCGTCACCTGGAACCGGGTCGTCGAGGTGAGCCGCTCCAGTCCCCCGGCGCCCCGGGCGAACGGTGCCCCGCCGCCGGAGAAGTGGATCAGCAGGAGGAACGCCGGGAGCGAGATGGCGAAGAGCTTGACCGCGAACTGGAGGCTCTGGACGAAGGTGATCCCGCGCATCCCGCCGCCGACGACTCCGGCCACCACCACCACGCCCACGATCCCGATCCCGACGCCGTAGGGGAGGCCGGAGGCGGTCTCGACGGTCAGGCCGGCCGCCTTCATCTGCGGCAGGGCGTAGAAGAAGCCGATGACGAGGACCAGGGTCACCGCGAGCCGGCGGAAGCGGGGGCTGTCAAAGCGACCCTCGGCGAAGTCGGGGATGGTGTAGGCGCCGAAGCGCCGCAGTGGCCCAGCGATGAAGAGCAGGAGCAGCAGGTAGCCGCCCGCGTAGCAGACCGGGTACCAGAGCACGTCATAGCCGAACTGCATCACCAACCCGGCGATCCCGAGGAAGGAGGCGGCGCTGAGGTACTCGCCGCTGATCGCGGCGGCATTGACCCGGGGGGGGACCGCTCTGGCCGCGACCATGAAGTCCGACGTCGTCCTGGACCACCGCCTGGCGAACAGGCCGGCAGCGAGGCTGATCACCGCCATGCCCACCAGTCCCAGCACCGCAGCGGTGGAGGTGCTCAGCGGGTCACCTGCCCCGAAGGAGGTCGGTGAACTCGTCGTCCACCTCGGCCGCCCGGCGCACATAGAGCGACCCCAGCCAGATCAGCAGCGGGTAGGAGCCGATCCCGAGGACCAGCCAGGCGACGGGAATGCCAGCGAGCCGGAGACGGCCCCACTCAGGCCAGTACCAGTCGAGCAGGGGCTGAAAGAGGAGGAACCCGGCGAAAGCCAAGGCGATGCCGAGGCTGAGCCGGCCCTGGCGTCGCATCAGGGCCTTCAGGTAGACGCCGCCCACCTCAGTCTGCTCCTCGAACTCAAGGAGCCCAGTCGATGGCGGTCGCTCCGCCTCCCCTTCAAGGGCGTCGGGCAACTCCTGGGACAAGGCCGTTCAGAGACCGAGGGCCAGGCGGAGTTGGGGGCCATGGCGGCGCGACACCGGCACCGGCAGATCGTTCACGCCCTGGATCCGGAGCAGGTAGGTGCTGTTGAAGAAGCACTCGACGTTGGTGACGTGGCGGAGATTGACGATGTAGTGGCGGTGCACTCGCATGAAGCCCTGTCGCGAGAGACGCTCCTCGAGGTCGTGGAGCCGCAGCCGGGCGATGTAGCGTCCCTCTGGGGTCACCACCGCGACCCGATCGCCGTCAACTTCAGCCAGGCGGATGTCCTCGACTTGGAGCAGCAGGATCTGTCCCCGGTGGGTCACCGCTAGCCGGTCGTCGAGAGCCGCCAGCTCCGGCCGGGAATCCTTGTGGTTGCGGGTGGACGCATCGCGGACCGCCAGGGCGAGGCGCTCCAGCGTCGGGTTGAGGCGGTCGACTCTCACC
>DATDII010000032.1:0-8945 GCA_036521135.1 Candidatus Dormiibacterota bacterium
GTCCGCGACGCCGCGGCCAATCACCGCCGGGAACGGATCGACGCCCAGCTGCGCCAGGAGCTGGCCCTGGCGTTGGCGGCGGACGTCAAGGATCCCCGGCTCTCGATGGTGACGGTGGTCGATGTCGCCTGCGCCCCCGACCTCTCATATGCCCGGGTCAAGGTGAGCGTCCTCGGCGACCAGGCCGAGCGGGAGCAGGCGGTGCGCGTCCTCCGGGGCATGACCGGATTCCTCCGGCACCGACTCGGTGACCGGCTCGAGCACCTGCGCCGGGTCCCCCGGCTCGACATCCGCCTCGATGAGTCGATCGCCTACGGCGTTCGCGTCAGCCAGCTGCTGGAGGACCTGGCCGCCAAGCCAGGGTCTCCCCGAGGAAGGCCAGGTGACTGAGCCGCTGGAGCGGATCCACCAGGCCATCCAGGACCACGGCGACTTCCTCCTGGTCGCCCACCAGGACGCTGACGCCGACTCCCTGGGCAGCGTCCTCGCCTTCACCGACTTCCTGGCGGGCCAGGGCAAGCGCGTCTACCCCTGGGCCCCCGACCCGCTGCCCCGGAGCCTCTCCTACCTGCCTGGGTATGCGGCGGTGAACCAGTGCCCGGCCCCGGCGGACGCGGTGGTGATCGCCTTCGACGCCGGCAGCCCGAGCAGGTTCGGCAACCTGCGAGAGCGGATCGAGGCCGCCCCGTTGGTGGCGGTGATCGACCATCACGCCAGCAACGACGGCTTCGGCGACATCTCCCTGGTCCAGCCCGAGGCGGCGGCCACCGGAGTTCTCGTGTTCGAGGCCCTCCGGTCCTGGGGAGCCGAGATCAGCCCGGATGCGGCGACCAACCTCTACGCCGCCATCTTCACCGACACCGGCGGCTTCCGCCACGACAACACGACGGGACCGGTGCTCCAGCTCGGGGCCGAGCTGGCGGCGCTCGGGGCCGACCCGGCCTGGATCGCCCTCAAGAGCTACAAGTCGCGGCCCGAGTCGACCCTCAAGCTGCAGGCGCTGGCGGCGGCGGCGGCCCGCTACGAGCTCCGGGGCCGGCTGGTCTGGAGCGAGGTGACCCTGGGCATGCTCCGCCAGAGCGAGGCTCAGATGGAGGAGAGCGAGGGCATCATCGACATCCTCCAGAGCCTGGACACCATGCTCTGCGCCGTCCTCTTCAAGGAGGCGGAACCGAGGCTGACCCGGGTCAGCGTGCGCACCCGGGGGGCGATCGAGGCGCACCAGCTGCTAGCACCCTTCGGGGGAGGAGGCCACCGCCGGGCGGCCGGAGCCGAGGTCCGGGGCCCGATCGCCGAGGTGGAGACAGCGGTTCTCGCCGCAGCCCGGAGCCTGGTCGAGGCAGTCCCGACGTGACCGCCGCTCCGCCCGGGCTTGGTCGAGGTCCGCTCAAGACGACGGGCCCGATGGTGACGGGCCTGCTCAACCTGGCCAAGCCGGAGGGGATCACCTCATTCGCCGCGATCAAGATGGCGCGGCGGGCGCTGGAGGAGCGGCACGTCGGCCATGCCGGCACGCTCGACCCGGCAGCGTCTGGGGTGCTCCCGCTCTGCGTCGGGCGCGCGACCAGGCTGGTCGAGTACATCCTCCGCCAGCCCAAGACCTACCACGCCCGGCTCCGGCTCGGGGAGGTGAGCGACACCGGCGACCTGGAGGGAGAGGTCAGGCGCTCGGGCTCTGCGGCGGACCTGACCGAGGCTCAGGTGGCGGGCGCTCTGGCCGAGTTCGTGGGGATCGTCCAGCAGGTCCCCCCGATGCACTCAGCGGTTCGTCACCAGGGCCGGCACCTCTACGAGCTGGCCCGCCAGGGGCTGACCGTCGAGCGCAAGGCCCGCCCCGCCGAGATTCGCGCGATCACCGTGCGCTCGTTCGCCCCGGGTGACGTCGCCGAGGCCGAGGTGGAGGTCGTCTGCGGCCGGGGCACCTACCTGCGCGTGCTGGCGACGGACCTCGGGGAGCGCCTCCAGGTGGGCGGCCTGCTCGCCTGGCTGGAACGGACGGAGTACGGCCCCTTCAGGATCGCCGACGCGGTCAAGCTCGACCAGTTGATGGAGTCCCCGGACCCCCGCCAGTACCTGCTGCCGCCGGAGCTGGCGGTGGAGATGGTGCCCCGGATCGACCTTCTCCCGGCCGGGGCGCTGGCGGTCCAGCGGGGTCAGTCGGTGTGGGTCCAGCGGCCTCCCGCAGGCGAGGGTGAGCGGGCGGGAGCGGATCCGGAGGTGAGGGCCCACGGACCTGACGGTCGCCTGGTCGCGCTCGGTGAGCTGACCGGCCTTCGCTTCCGGCCGACCAAGGTCCTGCTTCCGATCAGTGGCTGACCCTTCCGGGCAGATCGGGGCGGGAGCAGCCCAGTTCGGCCTGGGCCTACCGGGAGGGGACCGGCCAAGATTGCCGACCTGCCTTGTCCTGGGCAATTTCGACGGCGTCCACCTGGGGCATCAGGCGCTTCTCCGGGCGGCTCGGGTGGAGGCGGATCGGCTCGGGCTGGCCCTGACTGCGGTCACCTTCGAGCCCCATCCCCGGACCGTGCTCGACCCCGGCCTTGACTTTCGCCTGCTGAGCACCTTCGACCTTCGTCGCCGGCTGTTGGCGGCTAATGGGGTGGATCGGGTCTGGGTCGTCCCCTTCGACGAGCGCCTGCGGGGCCTGTCCCCGGACGCCTTCATGGGGCGGCTCAGGGACCAGCTCGAGATCGGGTCGATGGTGGTCGGGCCTGGCTTCTCGATCGGCAAGGGGGCCGAGGGACGGCTTGAGTTCCTGACCGGCTATGCCGCCGAGGCGGGCTTTCCGGTCCGGATGGTGGAGGAGCAGGTCTGGCGGGGGCTCCCGGTCAGCAGCAGCGCGATCCGGGCCCAGCTGGTCCAGGGTGACCTGGGAGCGGTCCAGGAGATGCTCGGCCGTCCCCTCCAGGTCCTGGGCCAGGTGGTCCATGGCGAGGGGCTTGGTCACCAGCTTGGATTCCCGACCGCCAACATTCGGTTCGCCCCGAACCAGGCGCTGCCCGGTGACGGGGTCTACGTGATGGATCTGACCCCAGAAGGCGGCGGACCGTTGGCGGCGGTGGGGAGCATTGGGTCACGTCCCCACTTCGGCGGGGAGCAGCGGCTCTTCGAGGTCCACTGTCTCGAGGCGCCCGGTGACCTCTATGGCCGGGAGGTGCTGGCCGGGGTGCTCCGCCGGCTCCGTCCCCAGGCCGCCTTCAGCAGCGACCAGGCACTGGTGGAGCAGATGGCCCGGGACGCGGAAGCGGCCGCCGCCTACTTCGCCAGCCTGCCCCAGTAGCCGAGGACGGTCTGGTCGCGACCTGTGGCGCCTGGGCGGGGCCTGCCTCAGTCCTTGCCGCTCACCGGAACCGCGTTGCTGACGGCGCTGGCGATGGCGGCGACGATGGCCGCGACCACCACCGCGATCACCAGTGATCCGTACTTTCCCGTGGTTGTCTTGCTGCCCAGCGCGGCCAGCGAGATGAAGCCCCCGACCAAGGAGCCGATCAGGCCACCGGCGACCCGGATCAGCGCCGCGACCGAGCGCGCCTTGCGGATGAAGAGGGCACCGATGACCAGTCCGATGACGATGAAGGCGACGGCGTGCAGCATTTGTCTACTCTCCTGACTGAGCGGGGTCCTTGGGCGGTTCGGCCTTTCCCAGGTGGGGGCGTTCGGCGCTGGCCAGCACCTCGTGGCGGAGCCGTTGCAGCTGGACCTCCACCGCGGCATCGGTGGCTCCAGCCCGCAGCTGGCGGTCGATGTCGTCGCCGGCTCCGCTGCCAATCGCGTCGAGGGTGCCCGAGGAGACCAGCTCGTCGATGGCGGCGGCCCGAGCCTGCATCTGCGCCGTCTTGTCCTGGGCCCGGTCCAGCATCAGGTTGACGTCGGTCATCTCGGTCGAGATCCCGGTGACCGTCTCGCCGATGCGTGCCGACGCCTTGGCGGCGCTGTACTGGGCCTTGAGGGTGTCCTTCTGGGTCCGGAAGGCCTCGACCCGGGCCTGGAGCTTCTGGGCGGTGATCTGGAGCTTCTGCTCCTGGTCCTTGAGCTGGGTGACCTGCTGGTCCAGTGAGGTGAGCTGCGTGTCCGCCGCCTGAGAGCGGCTCAGGGCCAGCCGGGCGAGGTCGTCCCGACCCTGCTCGACGGCCAGCCGCGCCTGGCTCTGGAGCCGGTCCTGGTTCTGCCGGAGCTGGGCCGCCTGGAGCTCGAGCCGCTTCTCCGACGTGACCACCTCAGCCACTCCCCGGCGCACCTGCTGGAGCGCCTGCAGCTGCTTCTGGTAGGAGAGGTCGAGAGCGTCGACCGGGTTCTCAGCCCGGTTGAGCAGCCGGGTGATCCGCTGCTGGGCCAGGTTGACGACGCGGCGTCCGACCGAGGTCCGGGAGGCGGCCCCGACCACGACTACCGCGATCACCACCTCAAGGCCGAAGAACACTGATCCAGGTCCCCTAAAGAGCGCGAGCCGGTGGCCCGCCCAACGCCGTCATGTTAGCGCCCGCCTGGAAGTTCAACCCCGGTGGATCGACTGCCGTGAGCTGGTCGCCAGAAGCCGCCCTCGCTGGTCGTGCTGCAGAGGGCGCAGGCGGATCGGTAAGATACCTGCCCCCAGAGCAGTTGCCCCCTGCTTGCCGCGTCCCCGCCAAGGCCGCGAGCGTTTTCCCACTTCCTCAGATGAGGTTCCTTTGCCGTGCGCCTCGTTCCCGCCCGCGATCCGGGCCTGCCCGACCTCCGCTCGCCCGACCACTTCCTCTGGTGGTTGGCCCTTGCCCAGTGGCGAAGCCTTGCCGCGGGTGCGTCCTACGGCGTGCTTTGGATGGCCGCGCTGGCTTCTCTGCCGCTGGTGCTGGGCGGAGCGGTCGAGGCGGCGGCGCAGCGCCGTCCCGGTGCCGTCTTGGCCTGGAGCGCAGGGCTGCTGGCCCTCGGCGTCTTCGCCGCCCTGGCCGGGGTGATGCGCCACCGGCGGGCGGTCAGCAACTACCTCCTGGCCGCCTCGCGGACCCAGCAGCTGATCATCCGCTGCGGTACCCGGCTGGGTGCCGACCTGCCCCGCCGGGTGGCGGCCGGCGAGGTCGCCAGCCTCAGCGCCACCGACGTCGATCGCATCGGCCAGACCTTTGACGTGACCGGCAGGTTCACCGGCGCCGTCGTCAGCTACGTCGGGGTGACCGTGGTGCTCTTCGTCATGGCTCCGGCCTTCGGCCTGGTGGCGCTGATCGGGGGCCCGCTGACGCTGGCGTCGCTGGTCGGCTGCCTCGGCCCCTTGGCGCGCCGCCAACGGGCCCAGCGCGAGGCGATCGCCCAGGCTTCCGGCCTGGCCGTCGACGTGGTCGCCGGCCTGCGCGTGCTGCGTGGCCTCGGCGGCGAGGCCATGTTCTCCTCTCGGTTCTCGGTGGCGGCATCCCGGGTCCGGGTAACCATGTATCGCACCGCCCAGATGGGTGCGGTCCTGAACGCCCTGGAGGCGCTGGTTCCGGGCGCCTTTCTGGTCGCCGTGACCTGGATCGGGGCTGAGATGGCCGAGCGGGGGAGCGCCGGAGCCGGGGAGCTGGTCACCGTCTACGCCTTCGCCGCCTTTCTCCTGGTGCCGCTGGCGACCTTTGGCGAGGCGACCCAGAGCTGGAGCGCTGGCAGGGTCGCCGCCCGACGGGTGCTGACCGTACTGCGCCGGGAGCGAGACCTGGCCGGCCCGCGGCCGGGCGCGGACCCGCCCGGGAATTTGGCGGAGGGCCTGCTCGAGGACAGCCTCACCGGGGCCAGGATCGCTCCCGGCCAGCTGACCGCGATCACCAGCAGCGACACCGAGGCGCTGAGCGAGCTCGCCGACCGCCTCGGCCGGTACACCGACCCCCCGGAGGGGGAGACGGTCATCCTGGCCGGTCATCCCCTGACAGATCTCCCCCTCGACCTGGTCCGGTCGACGATCTTGGTCGTGGATCGGGAAGCCACCCTGCTGAGCGGGTCGGTTCGGGAGAACCTCGACCCCGGGTCGGGGAAGGGCGCGCGCAAGCGCCCCAGCCTGGCCCAGGCGGTCCGGGCCGCCCAGGCCCAGGAGATCATGGGGGGACTGGCCGGGGGCATGGACCACATCCTCCCCGAGAAGGGCCGCTCGGTCTCTGGCGGGCAGCGCCAGCGACTGGTGCTGGCCCGGGCGCTCCGCGCCGGGGCCCCGGTCCTGATCCTGGAGGAGCCGACCAGCGCGGTCGACACCTACACCGAGTCGGTGGTGGTCGAGAACCTGCACCGGCTCCGGGCGGGCCAGACGACGGTGGTCATGACCACGAGCCCGCTCCTGCTCGAGAGCGCCGATGTGGTCCTGGTCCTCGATCGCAAAGTGGTCGCCGCAGGTAGCCACCATGCCCTGCTCGAGCAGGCCCCGCTCTATCGCACGCTCCTGGAGCGGGAGCTGAGCTGATGGTTGACCAGACAGCGTCGGCGCTGCTACCGACCGCCTCGGCCAAGCAGGTGGTGGCGACCATGCGTCGGCTGATCGGCGACGAGCGCTGGCTCGTGGTCTGGCTCCTGCTGCTCCAGGCGGGCGCCACCCTGGCCGGCCTGGTCGGCCCCTGGGCAATCGGGGTCGTGGTTGCGGCGGCGAGCCAGCACCACCTCGGCCGTGTGATCGTCCCCGTCGTGGTCGTCTTCCTGGTGGCGACGCTGCTGCGCACCTGGCTCACCTGGTGGGCAGGGCGGCGGGGCGGACTCTTCGGGTCGAGGGTGTTGACCCGCCTACGGGAGGAGTTTCTGGGCAACGTCCTCCGGCTGCCCCTCGGGGTGGTCGAGCGAGCCGGGACGGGCGACCTGCTCACCCGTGCCACCTCCGACGTCGACAGTTTGGGGCAGACGGTGCAGCGGGCCCTGCCCGAGATCGTCATTGCCGTGGTCACCGTCCTGCTCACGGTGGCGGCGCTGGTCTGGACCGCGCCCCTGCTGGCGGTCACCCTGGTGCCGGCCGCTGTCATCCTGGCCCTGGCAACCCGCTGGTACCTTCGCCGGGCCCCGAGCGCCTACCTCCGCGAGCGAGCCGCCCAGGGTCGGGTCAACGGGTTGATCCAGGAGTCGGTCGACGCCGGGCGGACGATCGAGGCGATGCGACTCGGACCGGACCGGGTCGAGCTGGTCGATGGCGCGGTCGGGGACTGGCTCCGCGCGGAGCAGGCGACCCTGCGGCTGCGGACTGTGTTCTTCCCGGTCAGTGAGGCCACCTACATCGTCCCGCTCGTGCTCAGCGTCGCCATCGGAGGGGTGCTCCACGCCGATGGCCTGATCGGGCTCGGGGCCCTGACCGCGGCCGCCCTCTACACCCAGCAGCTGATCGAGCCGGTGGACGTGATCCTGAGCTGGCTTGACCACCTCCAGCTGGGAGGTGCCTCGCTGGCGCGCCTGATCGGGGTGGGCGAGGTCGAGCGGCCGCTGGTGACCGAGGCCGAGCCGGAGGGCGAGCAGATCGACGCCGCCCAGGTTCACTTCGGCTACCGCCCCCGCCATGACGTCCTCCACGGCCTCAGCCTCCGCCCGACCCCGGGCTCCCGGGTGGCGGTCGTGGGGATGAGCGGCTCGGGCAAGAGTACTCTCGCCCTGCTTCTGGCCGGTGTCTATCGCCCTCGCAAAGGGAAGGTCACCGTGGGCGGGGTCGACGTCCACCAGCTGCCCTCGGGCCGGGTCCGGGCCGAGGTAGTCCTGCTCACCCAGGAGCACCATGTCTTCGCCGGCACGCTGCGGGACAACCTGCTCCTGGCCGCGCCCGATGCCGCCGACCAGGACCTCCTCGGGGCGCTCGAGGTGGTGGGCGCCGGCGAATGGGTGGGGGAGCTGGGGTCGGGCCTGGCGACTCCGGTCGGGTCGGGCGGTCTCCGGCTCAGCCCGGGCCAGGCGCAGCAGCTGGCACTGGCGCGGCTCCTGCTGGCCGATCCCCACACCCTGGTTCTCGACGAGGCCACCTCCCTGCTCAACCCCCGGGCGGCCCGGCGCTCAGAGCGGTCCCTGGCGAGGGTCTTGGAGGGTCGGACGGTGGTGACCGTCTCCCACCGGCTCCAGAGCGCTGCCGACGCCGACCTCGTGGTCGTCGTCTCGGAGGGCCGCGCGGTCGAGTCGGGATCCCACCAGGACCTGCTCCGGGCCGGCGGCGGCTACGCCTCCCTCTGGCGCGCCTACCAGGGCAGCGGGCAACCGGCGGTGGCGGGAGCGCCGATCGAGCCCAGCTGACTCCCAGCCGGCGGGAGTATGCCTTACCTGCGCGTCAGCCCGCGGAAAACGGGTATACAGGGAGCGTATGCATCGCAAGTTGGGCGCCGACGCCGGGCTGACCGCCCGGATGTTCCTTGCCCTCTTCCTCCTGGCCGTGGTCTACCTCGCCTTCATCGGCGTCCTCCTGCTGCTCCACACCTCGATCGCGCTGATCGTGGTGGTGGTCGCGATCCTGCTGGTCGCCCAGTACTTCTATTCGGACAAGCTGGTCCTGAGCAGCCTCCACGCCCACCTGGTGACCGCCCAGCAGCAGCCGCAGCTCTTCGACATCATCGGTCGGCTCTGCCAGATCACCGGCATGCCCATGCCCCAGGTGGCGGTGATCCCCTCGGCGGTGCCCAACGCGCTGGCGACCGGGCGCAACCCCAAGCACGCGGTGGTGGCGGTGACCACCGGGATCCTCAATCAGCTCGATCCCAAGGAGATGGAGGCGGTCCTGGCCCACGAGCTGAGCCACGTGATCCACAAGGACGTCAAGGTGATGGCCATGGCCAGCTTCTTCGCCACCGTCGCCTCCCTGATCGTGCAGTCGGGGCTGTGGTTCGGCATGTTCGGCGGCTTCGGCATGATGGGCGGGGGCGGCTACGGCGGCCGGGGCCGCTCCAGCGACGAGGGCGAGGGGATGATCCTGATCATCGTGGTGGCGGCGGTGGTCTGGGCGATCAGCTTCGTGCTCATCCGGGCCCTCTCGAGGTACCGGGAGTACGCGGCCGACC
>DATDII010000033.1:0-6433 GCA_036521135.1 Candidatus Dormiibacterota bacterium
TAAGCCAGGCCGAAGACGGCGACGATGAGCACCAACGCGAATAGGTCGAGCATGCCTTCGAGGCTATTCCGGGCCCCGTCAACAGGGGGTCAACGCCAACCCGAATTACGTCAATAGATTGTCAAAAGTTGCCGTCAAAACCTGGTCTTTGACCCGGCCCGGGGTCCGCGCGGCGCCCTGGCCCTGACTCCCGACGCACCAGGGCCTTCCCCGGGACGGGCCCGGTCGGCCCGGCCTGAGGGGCTCCCGCCGGGAGCTCCGCCCCAGGGCTGGCCTGGAGCCAAGCCCCGGTCGAGGACGGGCCAGAACCCGAAGTGACCGCCTGAGGTCCGGGGCCCCCGGACCCTGATCTTCGATCGCCCCTCGGGAGGGCGTAGGCCAGGGCGCCCCCATCGGGCGCGCCGTTCCGCACCAAACACCGGTACGATGCCACGATGAGCCAAGGGGAGGCCACATCGACGAACCACGCCCAGAGCCTGGCATCGCTGCCGGGCCGGATCCTCCGGCGCTACCGGGAGACGGCGGTGCAGCGTCCCGACGAGGACGTCAACGTCCGGGTCCTGGCCGCCTTCGTGACCACATTCTCCACCGTCCGGCTGATCACCCACAGCATCCGCAATCACTGGCTCCCCCTGGGCAACATCGAGCTCGGCGGGGGCAAGAAGAAGGGTGGCCAGCCCCTCCACATCCACCACATGGTCTGGGGCATCCTCGCCCTGACCGGTTGCGGCTACGCGGCGCTGCTCCAGACCGACCTCAAGTGGCGAAGGCGCCTCGCCCCCGTCTACGGGGCCGGGGTCGCCCTCACCTATGACGAATTCGCCCTCTGGCTCCACCTGGAGGACGACTACTGGTCCAAGCAGGGGCGCGACAGCGTCGACGCCGTGGTTCTGCTCAGCGCCCTGTTCGGACTGGCCTCCGCCTCGCCCTTGTTCTGGCGGCGCGCCCTGAGTGAGGTGAGCAGCACCGCGATCCCCGGCGCCACCGGTGCCGCCCGCTCTGCTCGCCCAGACGCGCCGCATCACACCACCGGGGAGAACCCAGATGCCTGATGACTACCTAACCGTGGACGAGGTCGCGGCCCAGCTCGCCCTGCCTCTCGAGATGATCCAACGCCGAATCGAGTCGGGGGACATACCGGTCCACTGGGTCGAGATCGGTGGCAAGCTGGAGATGCGGATCAGCGCCGACGAGATCGGCGTGGCGGATTCGACCGTCGAGTCGACGCCGTTCCCCGCCCCCGAGGGCCTGCGGGAGGACGAGTCCGAGTCCGAGTCCGGTGAGGACGCGGTCGTCCCCACCAGCTGGAGCACGCGAGAGCCCGAGTACCCCTCAGACGTCTGGACCCCCAACTCGGAAGTGCCGGCCGGACTCGGTGCACCGCCCCCGACCCTGTGGGAGGCCGAGCCCGAGGCCGAGGCCGACGCGGCCGACGCGGCCGAGGCGGTCGAGGGAGCACCTTCCCCGGAGCCGGTCTGGCGCCAGGATCCCGGCGGCTGGGACGACGAGCCGCTGGACGCGTCGGCGCCCCCGGGCGCGGTGACCGCTGACGAGACAGAGGACGACGTCACCCCCGAGCTCTCCCCCTTCACCCCGACAGAGAGCGGCAGCTACTTCCCGCTCGATGAGCCTTCCGCCGACTTCTCCGCGCCACCCCCCGCTTCCACCCCGTTCAGCGCAGCGGCGGAGCTGGTGGACGAAGAGGAAGACGTGGAGGAGATCGAGGCCGACGAGCCGAGCCTCGACCTGGAGGCTCCTCTCCCGAGCGAGGCCATGGGAGTCCCCGAGATGGTCGAGGTGCCCCGTCCCTCGGCCCTGGCCGCCGCCCAGGGTCCGGAGAGCGCGATCAACACCATCGACGCCCGAGAGCTGGTGGCGGGTCTGTTCGAGCGTTGGGAGAGAGCCCTCGAGCAGCGGATCCAGGCCGAGCAGAGGCTGCGCTTCGAGGCGGAGCTGGAGCGTCGCCTCCGCCAGGTGCGTGATCTGCGCCAGGAGCTGGAGAACACCCGGAAGTCGACGGCGGCCCAACTGGCGGAGCGGGAGCAGGAGGTCCTTGCCCTGCGCGACCGCCTGCGCGACCAGGGTCAGGCGCCAAAGCGGGGTGGGCTCTTCCGGCGCTGACCCCGCGCCAACCGGCCTGAGGCCAGAGGCGTTCGCCGGATGGCAATCGGGGTACACCTAGAGGATGGATGACCAGGACCGGGGGGCCATGCCTCCACCGTTTGGCGCCCCGCCCTCCCGGTTGACGGCGTGAGCGGCGACCGCGCGCCCGAGGAGATCAAGTCCCGCCTCGACATCGTCGAGGTCATCGGGGCCCACGTCCGGCTGACCCGGGCCGGGAGGGAGTGGAAGGGGCTCTGCCCGTTCCACACCGAGCACACGGCATCGTTCTACGTCAGCCCGGAGAAGCAGCTCTGGAACTGCCACGGCTGCCAGGCGGGGGGCGACATCTTCCACTTCATCGAGCTGATCAAGCACACCGACTTCAGGGGCGCCCTCGAGGAGCTGGCCCAGCGCGCCGGCGTCGACCTGACCCTGGACCGGCCCCAGAGCGCGGCCGAGGCCCGCCGCCGCAGGCAGCGGGAGGCGCTGCTCCACCTCAACCAGCTGGCGGTCGATTTCTACCACCACGTCCTGGCCCAGACCGCGGCGGGGCGGCACGGGCGGGAGTTCCTCGAGGCCAGGGGCGTCACCGAGGAGGACCGGGATCGGTTCCAGCTCGGGTACGCGCCGCTGGGCACGACGCAGGACAACCTGGTCCGGTTTCTGCGCAAGCACGAGGCCGAGCCCGCCGACATCGCCGCCTCCGGCCTGGCCCGGAACGACCGGGGCCGGCTGACCGACTTCTTCCGCCAGCGGGTGGTGATCCCGATCCGCAACGAGCAGGGAAAGCCGGTCGGGTTCGGCGGCCGGGCGATCGGGGACGCCGCCCCGAAGTACCTCAACACCCGAGGCACGGCACTCTTCGAGAAGTCGCAGGTCCTGTTCGGCCTGGACCTTGCCCGGGAGGCGACCCACAAGGAGCGCCGGGCGGTCCTGATGGAGGGCTACTTCGATGTCATCGGGGCTCACCGGGCCGGTGTCCGCAACGCGGTCTCGACCTCGGGTACCGCACTCACCGAGGCTCAGGTCCGGCTCCTCCGCCGCTTCTCGGACGAGGTCATCCTCTGCTTCGACGGGGACCCGGCCGGACAGCACGCGGCCGGCGTCGGGGTCGGCCTGGTGGCCCAGGCGGGCATGAACTGCCGCCTGCTGACCCTGCCCGAGGGCCAGGACCCGGACGACCTGGCCCGTAGGGACCCCGCCGCCCTGCGCCAGCTGGTCGAGTCCGCCCCTCCCGCCTGGGAGGCGCTGGTGGACACGGCCCTGGGCGAGGCATCGCCGAGATCTGGCGGCGAGGGCCAGGAGGCGCTGCGCCGGGCGATCAAGATCTTGGCCCGTATCCCCGAGGCCAGTATTCGCGCTCTATATGCAGAGCGGGTCGGGCGCCGCCTCGGTGTCGACGCCGACCGGATCCTGAAGGACGTGGAGCAAGGTGGCAAGGGAAGGACGATCAAGTTGACCGAGTCAGGTTTGAGCGGAGCACCGAGCGGGGAGATTGCAATGGGCGCGTCTGCCCATTTGCTTGGCATGCTCTGGCACAGCCCCCAGTTGATCGCGGAGGTTCGAGATCGGTATCTGGTCAGGCGGGACGATTTTCTCGATCCCCAGCAGGGAGACCTCTTCGAGGCCATGGTCGAGGTGGCTCCCGAGCGGCTCAGCCCCGCCGACCTCGCTCCCGAGCTTCGGGTACGGTTGGAGGAGCTCCCCCGAGGTGGCTTCCCCGAGCTCGACGACAGCGCCGGGGCCCGAGCCCAGCGCTCGCTGGGCGACTACGTGAGGCGGATCCGGATCGAGACCCTGGACAATCAGGCGGCGGCCCTGCGGCGGCGCCTCGGCGAGCTCAGCCACCATCGGGATGGCGAGGGGCCCCAGCTGGCAGCGGAGCTGGACCGGAAGCAGCGGCAGATCGAGGCGCTCCGTCGCAGCGGCGGAATGGAGGCATAGGTTGGTCAAGACGATGAAGGCGCCGACGGCTCCGGCTCCTCCGCGCACCGAGGATCTGGTCCGCCTGGCGGAGCAGCTGATCCTCAAGGGCAAGGAGCAGGGCTTCCTCTCGCCCAACGAGGTCCTGGAGCCGTTCCCCGAGCTCGACGCCGACCCGGACCAGATGGAGCGTCTCTTCGTCATCTTCAGGGAGATGGGGATCGTCGTCTCCGACGGCGACAAGGACTTCGACGCCGAGGAGCAGGACGACGACGTCCTCGCCGCCGATGCCGACGCGGTCTCCCTCGACGACCCGGTCCGGATGTACCTGAAGGAGATCGGCCGGGTTTCGTTGCTCAAGGCCGAGGACGAGGTCTACCTGGCCAAGCTGATCGAGCAGGGGGACGAGGACGCCAAGCACCGCCTGACCGAGGCCAACCTCCGCCTGGTCGTCTCCATCGCCAAGAAGTACATCGGCCGGGGGATGTCCTTCCTCGACCTGATCCAAGAGGGCAACATGGGCCTGATCCGGGCGGTCGAGAAGTTCGACTACCACAAGGGCTACAAGTTCTCCACCTATGCCACCTGGTGGATCCGCCAGGCGATCACCCGGGCGATCGCCGATCAGGCGAGGACGATCCGGATCCCGGTCCACATGGTCGAGACCATCAACAAATTGGTCCGGATCTCACGCCGCCTGCTCCAGGAGCTGGGCCGGGAGCCCGCCGACCCCGAGATCGGCGAGGAGATGGGCATCACCCCGGACCGGGTCCGGGAGATCGTCAAGGTGGCCCAGGACCCGGTCTCGCTGGAGACGCCAATCGGCGAGGAGGAGGACTCCCACCTCGGCGACTTCGTCCCCGACAGCGAGGCAGTGGCGCCTTCCGAGGCGGCCTCCCTGACCATGCTCCGGACCGAGGTCGAGGACATCCTCGACACGCTCACGCCGAGGGAGCGCCGCGTGCTCCAGCTGCGCTTTGGCCTGATCGACGGCCACCAGCGCACCCTCGAGGAGGTGGGCAAGCGCTTTGGGGTGACCCGGGAGCGGATCCGCCAGATCGAGGCCAAGGCCCTGCGCAAGCTCCGCCACCCCTCGCGGAGCATGAAGCTGAAGGACTACCTGGAGTAGATCCGCCCAGGTCGAGGGGGGCGTTCCGGGTAGACTGCCCGAGGTCATTCCGGAGTAGCTCAACGGTAGAGCAGGCGGCTGTTAACCGCAAGGTTCACGGTTCGAATCCGTGCTCCGGAGCCACCCCGCCGTCGGGGTATAGCTACGGTCGTCGAAGTAGCACATGGACCCGTCCGTCCTGGTCTGTCGGCCCGACAGCACAACGCCTAGTGGTCTCGGGGGCGTGGGACCCACCTGGGCCGTCGGCGAGCAGCCTCGGCTGCCGAGCGTCCTCGCAGATGGCACCCTTTGTGGACTACTCGCCCGTTCTCGACGGTGGTCCTGCCGCCGCGTATCCAGGGGAGGATGTGATCGTACTCAACCAAACCCTCTGATACTGGTTCGCCACACGTGAGGCACCTTGGCACGCCATCCTCGCCGATGCACTTCTGCCACAGTTGGGCCCTCTGCTCCTCAGGGAACAGGCGAACGGGATCGAGCCCGGGCAGGACCAGCGCACCGAGCCCCTTCTTCACGAACCAGTCGTAGTATTCGGCAATCATCGAGCCTAAGGTCAACCGCCTTCCCGCTGCGGCTGGCTCTCCCTCAACGTGGTTTCGAAGGCGGAAAGCCTGTTCGATGCGTTTTATCTGCTGGGCCACGGGGACGTCCTGTGCTTGTTGTACCTCACCTAGGAAGGTGAACAACCGAAAAGTTCACCTTACGCAGCTTGTAGTATTCGGCACCGAGGATGAGGCTTTGACCCTATGGCTCAATCCGGTGCCGAGCCAACTCAAGGTTCAAGCTCCCGGCCACATCCCTTGAGAGGGGAACTGCTGAATTGGGGAACTTTCCATTCTCGACCGTCGGCAAATCGAATCACTAGTACAGGGTCCATAAAATAGCTTGCGGTATCGGAGCAAGAGTTGGATGATGGGCAGATGGTCCAATCTGTCGCTTCAGCCGTGGTTCTCACCGCCGTTGATCGCGAGGCGCTCCGCACTTGGTCTCACAGCCGTGCCCTGCCCCAGCGGCTGGTGCTGCGAGCCGGGATCGTGCTCATGGCCGGGTGTAGCGCACCGCCAGGTACTGGGCAGGTTCAAGGGATGGTCGCAACACCGGCTTGTTGATATGAGCCAAGGTACTCGTCCAAGGCTTCGGCTGGAGTCTTCCATCCAAGCGTCTTGCGGGGGCGGCTGTTGAGCGTGGCAGCGACTGCTTCGAGGTCATCGGTGCTGTGTCTGCTCAGGTCCGTGCCCTTCGGGAAGTACTGGCGCAACAGACCGTTGGTGTTTTCGT
>DATDII010000034.1:0-9515 GCA_036521135.1 Candidatus Dormiibacterota bacterium
AGGTTCTCGCGCACGCTGAGCGGCGCGAAGACGTCGTCGACCTGGGGGACGTAGCCGACCCCGGCCCGGGCGGCCGCGTCAGGGGTCCAGTTG
The DNA here is from genome assembly GCA_036521135.1 of Candidatus Dormiibacterota bacterium. GTDB lineage: Bacteria > Chloroflexota > Dormibacteria > Aeolococcales > Bog-877 > Bog-877. Next base: position 94 of record DATDII010000034.1, read on the forward strand.
GTGACGTCGGTGCCTTCCCAGAGCACGTGGCCCGAGAGCGCCTGGACCACCCCCACCAGGGCCTTGAGCAAGGTGCTCTTACCCGATCCGTTGGGGCCGACCACCGAGACCACCTCGCCCGGAGCCACCCGGATCGACACCTCCTGGACGACCGCTCGACCGGCGTAGCCGGCCGAGAGGAGCTCGGTCGCGAGCGTCGCCCCGCGCAGCCTTGGGCCTGGGTCGGCTGGCTCAGCCGACAAGGTAGGCCTCGACCACCTCAGCCTGGCCGCGGAGCTCGGTCATGGTCCCCTGGGCCAGGATCCGGCCCTCCGCCATCACGATCACCGGGTCGCAGAACTCGTCCATGAAGGCCAGCTCGTGCTCCACGAGGAGGATGGTCATGCCCTTGGCGCAGAGCTCCTGGAGACTCCTTCCGATCTGCCGGGCCAGGGTGGGATGGATCCCCGCCATCGGTTCATCGAGAAGCAGCAGCTGGGGGCGGGCCATCAGCGCTCGCATGATCTCGACCAGCCGGCGCTGGCCGCCGGAGAGATTGCCGGCATAGGTGTCGGCGTGGTCGATCAGACCGAACTTTTCCATCAGCGCCTCGGCCTGGTCGATCGCGAGCGCCTCCTCCTTGCCCCAGAAGCGGCGTCCCCGCAGGGCCCCGCGAAAGGTGTCGCCGCGCTGGCCCGGGACGGCCGAGAGCAGGTTCTCGATCACGGTGAGCCGCTTGAACTCGCTGGCCAGCTGGAAGGTGCGCACCAGTCCCCCGCGGGCGCGCCGGTAGGCGGGCTCGTGGGTGATGTCCTTGCCCTGGTAGAGGATCTGACCCTTGCTGACCGGGGTCGTGCCCGCCAGGGCTGAGAGCAGGGTTGACTTGCCAGCCCCGTTGGGGCCGATCAGGCCTGTCAGCCGCGACCGCTCGAGGCTGATCGCGACCCCGTCGACCGCCCGGAGCCCGCCGAAGGAAACCACGACGCCCGCCGTCGCCAGGGCCGGTCCGCTCCCTGAGCCGGACCGATCCGGGGGGGAGCCCCGGGGGGGCCTCGGAGACGCGGGGTCCGAGGGCGAGCGCCCGGCCCTCGCCTTGGCGAAGATCCGCCGGCGCTGCTCGGGAATGATCCCCTGGGGCCGGAACCAGAGGAAGGCGACGATCAGGATGCCGATCGCGACCCACTGCAGCGCCGCGATCAGGCCCGGGGCGCCGATGGCGGGCAGGAAGCGGCTCGCCTCCTCGAATCCCAACGGCACCAGGATCGCCCCCAGGATGGCTCCCTTGTGGTTCCCGGTACCGCCGATGATCACCGCTGCGAAGAGCACGATGGTCTCGGCGTAGCCCCAGGCGCCGGGGGACCACAGGGTGATGAAGCCGACCAGGATCCCCCCCGAGAGCCCGGCCGCCATCCCGCCCAACACCAGGGTCACAGTGCGCAGGCTGAGCAGGTCCTTGCCGAGAGCGTTGGCGACCGGGCTGTTGTCGCGCATGGCGCGCAGGCTCCGGCCGTAGGGGGACTCGGTGAGGCGCCGGAAGAAGAAGTAGACGGCGATGGCGATCAGCACCGCGACCGCCCCGTATCCCCACTGGTAGCCCTGGCTCTGGGGGTTGAGCAGGTTGTGCAGCGGAGCCGGAACCACCGAGAGTCCGGCGGCTCCGTTGAAGAGGGGCACAAAGTTGTTCACCAGGAGGTTGGCCATCACCGCCGTCACCAGGAGCCCGATCGCCGCCACCTGGCCGGTCAGGCGCCGGCCGACCAGCAGCGTGAAGGGCAGCGCCACCAGGCCGCCGACCAGGGCGGCGCCGATCCAGGGGATGGGAAAGGGCAGGCCGAGACCGCCGATGTAGGTCTGGAAACCTCCATTGGCGCTGTCTGGCGGTAGTGAGAGCACGGCCGCGGTGTAGGCGCCGGCGGCCTGGAAGATGATGTAGCCAAAGTTGCTCACCCCGGCCACCCCGAACTGCATCGACAGCCCCAGGCAGGCGATCGCGTCCACCCCGCCGTAGACCAGCAGGTTGGCCAGGTAGAAGAGGGTCGCCTGGCTCAAGCGGCACCCGGTCCGGTCGGACTGTGGAGGCTCACCCGGTCAGCCGATCGCCCCGGCGCTGAAGAGGCCCCGGGGACGAACCGCCAGGACCACGAGCAGGATGACGAACGCCGAGACGTACTTGTAGTCGGAGGTGATGAACACGGCGCTGACCTCGGTCGCCAGGCCGATGACCAGCGCGCCTAGCATCGCCCCATAAGGTTGCCCCGGCCCGCCCAGGAAGACCGCGGCGAGGATGAGGACCAGGAATAGGTCGGCGCTGGTTGCCCCGAAGCTGCCTGAGTTGATGGCGAAGACCGTGCCCGCCACCCCGCAGAGAGCCCCGGTGATCAGGCAGGCCAGGGTCACCACCCGGTCGGTCCGGATCCCGCAGTTGCGTGCCAGGGTGCGGTCGGCGGCGGTCGCCCGCATCGCCTTGCCGAACCGGGTGTAGCGGAGCATCAGGTGAAGCGCGACCATGAACGCCAGGCTGAGGGCGATGATGATGAACTGCACCGTGGTGAGGACCAAGCCCCCGATCACGAAGGTCTGACCCTGGCTCATGGTGTAGGAGACGTTGGCCGGGCCCTCGATCGCCTGCACGGTGAACTCGATGATGAGCAGGATTCCCAGGGACACGATCACGACCGCGGTGGCCGAGGTCCCCCGGCGCTGGAAGGGCGCGTAGATGTACTTGTTGATCACGAGCGAGATGACCGATCCGGCCACGGCCGCGACCACCAGCGCCAGCCAGACCGACTGCCCGGCCTGGTTGATCAGGTAGGCGACATAGGCGCAGGCGATCATCACCGACGCGTAGGCGAGGTTGAGCACGTCGGTGACCCCGAACTGCACGGTGAAACCGACCGCGGCTATGGCGAGGACCGCGGCGGTGACGATGCCAAATCCGATTGAAGCGATAAACAGGCTCATGCTGGGACCGCTTGTGAAGCGACGGAGACCGGACGGCGCGGCTTCCGCGCCGCCCGGTCGAGGATCACCCTGTCCGCCGGCTAGGAGACCGCCCGGAGTTGGGCCGTGGAGATGCTCCCGTCGACGGTGACTGCGCCGTTGGCCTTGTACCCGTCGATCTGCAGGATGCCCGGTGAATCGTGGTAGCTGTCGAAGCTGGTCGGGCCGCCTGGGCCGACGTAGCGGATCGCCTTGCCCTTGGCCAGCTCCGCCTTGCCCTGGGCGAAGCTGTGGACCACGACCGCGCCCTTGACACCGTCCCCGATCTTGAGGATGTCGGCCTTGTACACGCTCGGGTCGGTGCTCTTGGCCATGATCATTGCCAGGGCCGCCAGATTCATACCGTCAAAGAGGTGGACCGCCCCCGGGCCCGAGAGGAGCGTTTCCAGGCTCCCCGAGTCGTCGCTGGTTACCTTGGAGGCGACAGCCTTCATGGCGTCGTTGAAGGGCGTGAATTCTGGACCCGAGGTCGCCACCACCAGGTTGTCAGCGACGTAGTCCTTGGCCAGTGTCGACTTGCCGATCGCCGCTCCCACCGAGGAGAACCAGGAGGGGTCGATGGTGGCCGAGGTGCCGATGATCGGGATCATCTTGCCGCCATTGAGCTGCTTCACCTCGGACAGGAAGGTGGCGTCGGCCGCACCCAGAGCCTCAGTCAGGATCACATCGGGATGGCTCTGGACCACGGTCTCAGCCTCGGTCCTGAAGGTGTTGGCGGAGAGGTCGAGGGTCACGTTGGAGGCGACCTTGAGCCCCGCCTTCTTGATCGCGGCCAGGGCGGGGTTGACAAAGGTCTGGGAGCCGATGTCGTTGCCGAACGCGAGCGCGATCTTCTTGTAGTGCTTGTGGTACTTGGCGATCGCCACCATCGCGTACGACTCAGCGAGGTCGGGCGGCACCAGCCGGAAGAAGTAGGGGTAGTGAACATGGTCGAACTGGGACTGCCCGGTCATGCAGAAGGCCACCATCTTCTTGGCGTTGATGACGGGTACGACCGAAGCCGCCTCGTCCGACGTGCAACCGATCACCAGCGCCAGGTTGGGCGTGGTCGCGAACATCTGGTTCGCGGCCGGGACCGCGTCGGCCGGGTCACCCCTGGTGTCGAAGGTCTGGCAGGTGAGCTGGTGCCCGAGCACTCCGCCGTCCTTGTTGATGGCGGTGGTCGCCGCCAGGCAGGAGGCGTCGTAGTAGCCACCGAGGGCGGCATCCGGACCGGTGAAGGGCGCCAGGTCACCGATCACCAGGTTGCTGGCGGCCGAAGCCGGGGCGGTCAAGGCGATCGCTCCACTGGTCGCAGCGGCGGAGACCGCGAGGGCGAGCGCCACCGCTCCGACGCTTAGTCGACGCCCTAGGACGGGACGCCGCATTCGGGCCTCCCCGGCCACGGTCGGCTCGCTGTCAGGTCGACGGTGAAAGCTAAGCATCTGCCATCCTCCCCTGTCTCGGCCCTGTCGCTGCTAGAGGCTGCGGCCTGGCGATGTGGCGGGAACCCAGCTCCGGGTCACCCGCTCGGCATCCTCGGCCACCACCTTGTTCCTGATCGTTCCCACCCCCTCTACCGTGACCTCGACAACGTCGCCCGGAACCAACCACAGCGGTGGCTCATGGCCGAGGCCGACGCCTCCTGGTGTGCCGCTGGCGATCACATCTCCCGGCTGCAGGGTGGTGAAGGCGGAGAAGAACTCGATCGCGCGGGGCACGTCGACCAGCATCTGTGACGTCCGCGCCGACTGCCTGACCTCTCCGTTCACCGTGGTGGTGAGCTGCGCGTCGCTGACGTCGACCTCGTCGACAGTGACCAGCTCCGGTCCCAGTGGCATGGTGCCGTCGAAGTTCTTGCCCGGCGTCCACTGGGTCCCGGCCGCTGCCAGTCCCTGGCGGAGGCGTCATTGCAGACGACGAAGCCTGCGATAGCCTCCAGGGCACGGGCGGCCGGGATGTACCGCCCCCCCTTGCCGATCACGATGCCCAGCTCGCCCTCGTAGTCGAAGCGCTCGGAGAGCGCGGGCCGAACTAGGTCGGCGAACGGGCCGGTCACGCTGGGGGCGCCCCTGACGAAGCACTCGGGCCAGTTGGGAACCTCGCGCCCAGTCTCCTTTGCGTGTTCGCTGTAGTTGACGCCGAGGCAGAGGATCCGGCGCGGCTCGGGGACCGTCGCCCAGAAGGCGGACTCAGCCACCTCGGTCCCATCGCTGGCCTCGAGCGCTCTCAGCTGCTCCCAGGCGTCGGGGTCGGCGAGGAGGGTCGAGTTGAGAGTCGCCAGCTCCGGGTTCCCGCTGGCGCTGGCAGCGTCGACGTAGCCAGAGCGGCCCCTGACGTGGAGGCGGCGCCCGCTCGGGGTAGCGATCGTTGCCAATCTCATCGGACGGTCACCCTCCCTGGTGCAGTCGCCATCTCCGGTTCGCCGCCTCGTGGGTACCCGGGGCAGCTCCTCGCCGAGGAAAGACCGGATCCGCCCCGGGCTCTGGCCCGATGCCGCAGATGGTGCCCTGCGGCATGGGAGAGGAACCTACACCCGGGAGCGGGCCTCGTCAAGGGGTTTCTGCATTCGTTTGCAACATCGCTCCCGGGATCGTTCTCAAAACCCGGCTTGGGCCGCCGTCGGGGGCATGAGGCAAGCCCGGCCAGGCGGGGAGGGAGGCGGTTGGGCGCCGCCTGAGCGGGCCGTCCAACCCGCTCGGCGGCACCACGGACCGCGTCGCTCCTGCCAGGGTATGGCGGATCCACCGAGATGCCGGTGATGGGAGCGTGGCGTGCCGGTCAAGACTTGTGGCGAACCGATCTGGATTCGGTGGCGGACCTAGTGAGGCTGGATGGATCGGATCGGGGCTGGGGAAGCTGGCCGCGCTCGCCGTTCAGCCCGGTGGTCGCCGGGGTCGGGATTGCCGCCCGGGCCCTATCCCTGGAGGTGATCGGGATCTCGCCCTGGTCCGTGGCGCAGGTGTTTCAGAAAGGTCGCCGCCCCGTTCAGGGCGAACTGCGGCCCTCCCGTCAAACTTAGTCCGATGCGCTTCTCCGACGGTGTCGACGACGAGCAGCTCTACGCACTTCTCGGGGTGGCGATGACCGCGTCGGCTGCTGACCTCAAGAGCGGTCGGCGCCAGCAGGCCCAGCGCTGGCACCCGGACCGGAACGCCGACCGGGGCGCCCAGGCCCGGATGGCCGCGATCAACAATGCCTACCGGGTCCTGAGCGACCCGGTCCGGCGCCGCGAGTACGACGAGTCGATCCTCTCCGCCTGGCAGCGGGGTGACGGGGCCTCGGGCACGGCCCCCCAGCCCCAGCCATGGGCCGAGACCAAGAGCGCGAATGGGAGGACCGCCCCCCGTGGGAAGCGGCCGAGCGCCACCGCCCCGGGGACGGTCACCTCGGCTAACTACCTCCGCGAGCAGGGGTTCTCGGTGGTGGACAACCGGGCGACCGGAGGCGTGCTCTGGGTGGTCGCCACCCCCGAGGTCGAGCCGATCCTGGAGCGGTTGCGGAAACAGGGTCTCGAGTTCGAGTACTCCCCGACCGGCGGCATGGCTACTGGGAACAAGGCGGCGTGGTGGACCAGGGCCTGGGGCTAGGGGCCCGGCCTGCCTTGATCGCGCGGGATCCGTGACCACACCGACCGGGTAACTCCTCTAGTCGCTACCCAGGTTCCCCGGTCGTTAGCCGATCCATCGCCAGGCACTCGGTCGGACCCGCAGCAGACTTGAACGCCCTGGGCCATCGATGAGGCCAAGGCCTGGCGCTGGCAAACGGAGTGGCCCCAATTGACAGTTGAGCCCTGGAGCGCGACAGCGCCAGGAGCGGTCGGCGGGTCCGAGTCGCGCTAGGTGAGGGGGGTTCCGAAGTGCTCAGCCGAGGCGATTTCGCCGAGCGGCTTGCGCTTCTTCTTGACCACGGTCTGCTCTTCTGGAGGGTAGCCAAATGGGAGCACCGCGATCACCTCGTAGCTGTCGGGGAGGCCGCTCCAGCGGCGCACCTCATCGAGCCCCCCGAACCCGGCCCAGTTGGACCCGATCCCCTGGGACCAGGCGGTAAGCACCATCGACTGGATCGCCCGGCTGGCATCTGAGATCCCAAAACGGCTCTGTGCCTGGTAGGCGACCACGACCGCGAAGGCCGCATCGGCGATGTAGGGGCCGGTCTTGACCATCCGACCCAACTCCTGGAGGTGTTCGCGGTGCTGGACCACGATGAAATGCCAGGGCTGCAGGTTCATCGAGCTGGCGGTTAGCCGGCCGGACTCGACGATGTGATGGATCAGGTCGAAGGGGACCTCGCGGTCCTGGAACTGTCGCACCGCCATCACGGTATGGACCGTCTCGAAGACGTCTTGGGCCATCGCCCTTCTCCTCCTGTTCAATTCGGATGTGCGACCCCGGCGAGCGACGGCCGCCGCGCGGGGCTAGGCTGGGACCGATGCTCCCAGCCTAGCCCGGATTGGCAGGCTGGGCGCTCAGGCTTCGAGAGGAGCTCCCCTCAGCAGGCGAAGTCGCCATCGAACCAGCTCTGCGGAAACTGGGTCAGCAGCACCCTGCCCTCGGTGAAGCCGGGCTTGGCGCAGGCCGCCCTGGCATCCGCGGCCGAGGGGGCCCCCATCAGCCAGTCCGAGAGCGAGTTGAGTGAACTCGAGCCGTAGGTGGTCGCGCCCCCGGTGATGGTGACCCACTGTGAGGGCAGGGCATAGACCCCGAGCTGGGAGACTCCGGCCCGCTCCAGCACGTAGACCATGGCCTCGAGATCGGCGGAGTTCATCAGGGTGGAGTCCTCCCAGCTGTTGGAGAGCTCAACGTCGAGCCAGAAGGGATAGCTGGCCGGTGTGGCTGGGAGGTGCTCCCTTAGGGCGGCTGCCTCGAGCCAGACCAGGTCCTGCTCCGTCTTGAGGTAGCCGTACACGAAGGCACAGCCCGGAGAGTCCTGCCCCGGCCCTCCGAGCCGTCCCACCGTGAACGCTGGCAGGCAGGCGCCGAAAGGGCTCACCCCAGAGTTGGGCCAGTCTGGGACGGCCTGCCCGAGGTAGGTGGAGCCCGGGTCGCCGGTATTCAGGTAGAGGGAGGCGCGGGGCTCGTAGCCAGAGCTGCCGCCCCCGGAGGTCTGGGCTGCTGCCCAACCGAGCTCAACACCAAGGCAGGGGTTTGGGGTGTTGGCTCGGCCGCCGTTAACCCCCACCACCGCGAAGGCCTGGCCGAAGGGGAGGGGCGACCCGCACTCCGGGTACGAGATGTCGGCACCCGTCAGGGCGGGTGCCGATGCTGGCAGGCCGGGTCCGCCCATGCCGATCACCCTGGCGCTGGCGGCGACTGTTCCGGTCGAGAAGCAGGCCACGCCGGCCAGGATCCCCGCCGTGACCACAACCCTCATCTTGCGCTGCATCAGCCCCCGGCCGGGCGACCTGGTTGAGAGCACCGGCCGCCAGCGCGACCGCCACGGCCGACGGAAGCCGTGTGCCGGCAGGTTCAGCCACCGGACCGAGACCAGCGTGGCCTGAAGCTCCCGGCCGCACCTGTCCGACGAGGCCGCGGACGATCTCGGCGCTGACGTTGAAGCGATCTCGCTCCCCGTAGAAGACTTGGGCTGGACCCCTCGACGATAACCAAATTGTCTTTTGGGATCCGGTCGGCGATGGAGGCCCCCGCCTGCAGGACTCAGCTGGGTCACGCGCCCGGCCACGGACAACGTCGCCCTGGTGATCTCACCCCCACTTCCGGCGCGAACACCTCGAGGGGATTCCGCCGAACCAGGCCCGAGTGCCGTTGGTCCACGATGGTCACATCCGACTTTGAAGGAGGGATGCCTTGAGCACAATCGGGGAGCTGGTGGCGATCGATCTCCACGCTGAGGGCGAGCCCGGCCGGGTGGTCTTGAGCGGCGTCCCCCATGTGCCCGGCGACTCGATGTTCGCCAAGATGCGCTACCTGGAGCAGAACCTCGACGGCCTCCGCCGGCTCATGCTCCGGGAGCCGCGCGGCTACCCGGCCGCGAACTGCAACCTCCTTCTGCCCCCGACCGACCCTCGGGCGGTGGCCGGCTACGTGATCCTGGAGCAGGTCGAGTACGCGCCCATGTCCGGCAGCAACACCATCTGCGTCGCCACCGCGCTGATCGAGATGGGCTTGGTCGAGGTGCACGAGCCGGTCACCGAATTCGTCCTCGAGTCGCCAGCCGGCTTGATCGGGATCACAGCCCAGGTCGAAGCTGGCCACGCGACGAGGATCACCTTTGAGAACGTGCCCAGCTTCGCCATGGCCCTCGACGTTCCCATCGAGGTGCCCGAGCTGGGCAGGGTCTGGGTCGACGTCGCCTGGGGCGGGATGATCTTCGTCATCGCCGACGCCGCGGCCCTCGGCCTCCCGCTGGTACCCGAACGGGCCGGAGCGCTGGTGCGCGCGGGCGAGATGATCAAGGCCGCCACCAGGGAGCAGGCCCCCCAGGTCCACCCCAGCCAGCCCGAC
>DATDII010000035.1:0-3298 GCA_036521135.1 Candidatus Dormiibacterota bacterium
CCGGACGTTCGCCGGTCATCGTCAACAATAACCCGGAGACGGTCTCGACCGACTTCGACTGCAGCTCCCGGCTCTACTTCGAGCCGGTCGACCTGGAGTCGGTCCTCCAGGTCTGCCGGGTCGAGGACCCGATCGGGGTCATGGTCCAGTTCGGGGGCCAGACCGCGGTCAACCTGGCTGGCCAGCTCCAGGGCCTGGGGGTGCCCCTGCTGGGGTCGGCCGCCGCTTCGATCGAGATGGCCGAGGACCGGGGCCGCTTCGAGACCCTGCTGCAGCGGCTCGGGATCGCCCGGCCCCCGGGGGCGGCGACCAGGGACCTGGTCGAGGCGGAGCGGATCGCCGACCGGGTCGGCTACCCGGTCCTGGTCCGCCCCTCCTACGTCCTCGGCGGCCGGGCCATGGACGTTGTCCACTCGGTCGAGCAGCTCCGCCTCTACCTGGGCGACGCCCTGCTGGCCTCGGGGGATGCCGGGGGCGAGGTCCTGATCGACAAGTACATCCTCGGGATGGAGGTCGAGGTCGACGCCATCTGCGACGGGCAGGCGGTGCTGGTCCCTGGGGTGATGGAGCACATCGAGAGGGCGGGGGTGCACTCCGGCGACTCGATGGCGGTGTTCCCGCCCCAGCGGCTCATGCCCTCGGTCATCGACGAGCTGGTCGCGATCACAACCGAGCTGGCGCTGGGCACTGGCACCGTCGGTCTGATCAACGTCCAGTACGTGGTCCACCGGGGCCGGGTCCTGGTCATCGAGGTCAACCCGCGGGCGAGCCGGACCGTCCCCTTCCTCAGCAAGGTGACCGGTGTGGCCATGGTCGACAAGGCGGTGGGCGCCATGCTGGGCGAGGCCCTGGGCCGGCGGGGCCAGCCGGTCGGCCTCCTGCCACCCCCACCGCTGGTGGCGGTCAAGGCACCCGTCTTCTCGGCGCGAAAGCTGGACGAGGTCGACACCGTGCTCGGGCCGGAGATGACGTCCACCGGGGAGGTGATCGGGGTCGCCCGGGATCTCCCGGCCGCCCTGGAGAAGGCGTTCTGGGCGGCGCTCGGCTCGATCCCGAGGCGGGGCGGGGCCCTGGTCAGCATCGCCGACCCGGACAAGCCCGACGGCCTGCCGATCGTGGCCCGGCTGGCCGAGCTCGGCTTCACCATCTACGCCACCCCGGGGACGGCGACCGCCCTGAGCCAGGCGGGGATCAGCGTGATCGAGGTCAGCAAGATCCACTCAGGCCGGCCCAACGTGCTCGACGTGACCGTGGCCGGACAGGTGGAGCTGGTCATCAACACGATCTCGGGCCAGCCGACCAGCGAGCTCGAGGAGTCCGAACCCGGCCCGGGCTCGCGCCGGCCGGTACGGGACGGCTACCGGATCCGCCAGGCGGCCGTCCAGCGGGGGATTCCCTGCCTGACCTCGCTTGAGACCGCGGCCGCCCTGGTGGCCGCCCTCGGCAGCGGCGAAGCCCAGCTGGTCGAGGTCGCGACCATCGACGAGCACCGGCGGCGGAGCCTGAAGGCGGTCTCGCCATGAGCACCATCGCCAGGCGCTCGGCCAAACAGCTGGCCGGTGAGGGTGACCTCGCCCGGGCAGAGGACGAGGTGGCCGAGTGCACCGCCCTGCGCCGTCTCGCCGGGAACCTGTTCGAGATCAGTTTTCGCGCCCCCACCCTAGCTCGCCTGGCCGAGCCCGGCGAGTTCGCCCAGATCTGGGTCAACCAGGGCCATGTCCCCCTCCTCCGCCGGCCCTTCTCCTTCAGCCGCGCCGATCCAGGCGCCGGGACCGTCGCCTTCTACCTGGGCGCGGTCGGCGAGGGCAGCCGCCGCCTGGAGCGGTTCGCTCCCGGGGATCGGGCAAGGATCCTGGGCCCGCTGGGCCAGGGGTTCACCCTGCCCCAGAAGTCCGGGCGCTCGGCGCTGGTGCTGGGAGGGCTGGGTGCGGCACCGTTCCCGCTCCTGGCCGACCGGCTGGCCGCGCTCGGGGAGGAGGTCCTCTGGGTCAACGGGGCCAGGACCGCCGACGAGCTCTACCCCGACGACCTGGTCCCGACCGGAGTCAAAGAGGTCTTCCACTTCACCGAGGACGGCAGCCGGGGCCAGCAGGGCCGGCTGACACCTGGCCTCCTCCCGCTCCTTGGCGGGGTCGACCGCGTCTACGCCTGCGGGCCGAACTCGATGCTGGGCGCGCTCTTCGAGCTGCTCGAGGGAGCCGGGAGCGGCGTCCCCGGGGTCGCCCAGCTCGAGGTTTCGATCGAGGCGCCAATGGGGTGCGGCTTCGGCACCTGCCTCGGCTGCGCGATTCCGCTCCGGGACGCCGACTTGGAGCCGGTCGTCGGGCTCTGCTGCCGCCAGGGCCCGGTCCTGCGGGCGCCGCTGCTCGACTGGAGGCGGCTGCTGCTGCAGCCGGCCCACCTGGCGTGACCACCGGCGCGGGACCGTTCGACCCGAGGGTGGACCTCGGCCGGGGCCTGGTCCTCCAGAACCCGATCACGGTCGCGTCTGGCACCTTTGGCTTCGGGTTCGAGGCGGAGGCCCTGGCCGGCATCGCTCACCTCGGAGCGATCTTCTCCAAGGGGACGACCCCGCTCCCGAGGGAGGGAAACCAACCTCCCCGGATCGCCGAGACGACGGCGGGCATGCTCAACTCGATCGGCCTCCAGAACCCGGGCATGGAGGTGGTGGCGAGGGAGTACGCCCCGCGCTGGGCGACCTGGCCGGTGCCGGTGCTGGTCAACGTCGCCGGCGCCGACATCAGCGAGTACGTCCAGGTGGTCGAGCGCCTCGACGGCGTACCCGGGGTGGCCGGGGTCGAGCTCAACATCTCCTGCCCCAACATCGCCCACGGGCTCGACTTCGGGACCGAGCCCGGGGCGGCCGCCCGCTGCGTGGCGGCGGTCCGGGTCGCGACCGAGCTCCCCCTGGTGGTGAAGCTGAGCCCCAACGTGACCGACATCGCCGAGGTCGCCAAGGCCGTTGCCGACGCCGGCGCCGACGCGCTCGCGGCGGTCAACACCTACGTCGGGATCAAGATCGCGCTCGCCTCGCGCCGGCCGGTCCTGCCCGGCCTCGGCACGGGTGGGCTGAGCGGCCCCGCCATCAAGCCGCTGGCGCTGGCGGCCGTCACCCGGGTCCGGCGGGCGGTTGCCATCCCGGTGATCGGGGTCGGCGGGATCGCCAGCACCAACGACGCGCTCGAGTTCCTGGTCGCGGGCGCGGACGCGGTTCAGATCGGAACCGCCAACTTCAGCAATCCCCAGGCCAGCCGAGAGATCGTCGACGGCTGCCTCGCCTACGGTCGGGACCACCGCC
>DATDII010000036.1:0-13146 GCA_036521135.1 Candidatus Dormiibacterota bacterium
AAGATCCACTCGTCCCACTCCGACCACCATCGCCCGAGCAGGGGGGCGATCCGTCCGGGCGGCGGCGGACCCGGTACCCACTCCCCTTCTCGGGCGACGCCCTCGAGGACCATGCTGAGCAGCTGGGCCGCGACTCCGGCGACCTTGATGCCGCCGCTGGTGTTGGTCAGGAGGACGACTCCGAGACCAGTGGTGGGGTGGGCAACTACCGCTGTGAGGAACCCAGGCATGCCACCCGTGTGCCCGACGTAGATTGTGTCCCGTTCGCGAAGGAGCATGAGCCCCAGGCCGAAACCGAAGCTCCAGTGCTCGACATCCGCGATCGTCCGTGGTGCCCTCATCAGGTTCAAGGTCGCTTCACCGAGGACGTCGGGGCGCGTCCCAGCGATCACCCCACTCCAGCGGCAGAGGTCTTCAGCCGTGCTCCAGAGCTGGCCGGCCGGCGCCAAGCCGCGAAGATCCACCGGGGCCTCAAGCACGACCTGGTCTGTGTACGGCTCGACCGAATAGCCCTGGGCGACCGGGCCCGTGGCCGCGACCGAGGTCCGGGAGAGGGCGAGAGGTTGGATCAGGCGTCGCTGCACCACGTCCCACCAGCTGGTCCCACTCACCTGACCGACCATCTCGCCGAGCAGGGCGAAGCCGAGGTTTGAGTAGTGGAACCAGCTGTCCTGGGGGTAGAGCCGTTCCGCTCGATTGGCCAGCTCCACCAATTCCTCCCGATCGGGGAAGGCCAGGGTCTCCCAGCTGTTTCCCCCGATCTCACGCTGAAGACCCGAACCGTGGGTCATGAGATCAGCTAACGAGATGTCGTCGTGAGGTGCCCCTGCCCAACCTTGACTGAGCGGCCCCCTCAGGTCGAGCCTGCCCTCGGCAACCAGTTGCATGACCACCGAGGCGGTGAAGGTCTTGGTGATCGAGCCGATCCGGTACTGCACATCCGGGCCAGCCCCGACGCCGCCAGCGACATCGGCCTGGCCGATTGAGACGTGGTCGATCAAATCCCCGTGGTCAGCGATGGCGACGACCAGACCGGGGATGCGGTGTTTTGCCTGGAGCAACGCGGCCTGGGACCGTACCCGCTCCAAGACGCTCTGAGAGACCTGCACCTTCCCAGACTATCTATCGGACGACCGGCCCCGCCACCGTGCCTACGGTCAGGCTGGCGGGAGCAGGAGCCGCTCGCCCGGGCTGATGCCAGCACCTCGGAGATGATTGGCCGACTCTATTGAGGCTACCGCCGCGCGGGGATCCGAGTCCGGGTAGTGCTGGCCGGCGATCGACCACAGCGTCTGACCGGGCCGGACGATCACCGATGGTCCTCTGTTTCCGGCCGTACCCAGGACCACCTGGGTCATAACCGCCCCGACGAGCGCGGTCAGCACCACTGCCTTGAGGAGGATGCTCCACGGGCTCCGTCGCGGCCTCCGGCGAACCGTACCCATACGACGACGATCGGTCCTCTTCGCCGGTCGCGACTCTCTAACGAACATCGGTTCGTACTATAGGGAACGGGTGTTCGTCCTGTCAACCCATAGTGCTGCGAGTGGCACCCGGACAGCTTTGAGGTGCCCCTAGCGAACAGCCGTTTGCACCGCCGACTTCGTCAGTGCTACCATCGGGCGATCATTTGTTCTGGGCCCGCTCGGCAGGCCGGCCGATTCGACCCAAGGGAGCTCTGAAAGATGCCAGAAGGCCTCCATCCTCGGCAGCAAGAGATTGTCGAGTACCTGCGCTCGCGCAGCCTCGACGGCGAGTACCCCCCCTCCGTCCGCGAGATCGGTCGAGCCGTGGGTCTCAGTTCCAGCTCAACGGTCCAGAACCACCTCAACGTACTTGAGCGAAAGGGCCTTATCCATCGCGACCCGACCAAGTCGCGGACCGTCCTGCTGACCGGGTTCCCGGCCCCCTCGATGAAGTCTGGCGACGCCTACTGGCTGCCCCTCGTCGGCCAGGTCGCAGCCGGTGCGCCCTTGCTCGCTGAGCAGAACATCGAGGAGCACCTAGCGGTTGGACCCGAGATAGCCGGAGGCGATGACTCCTTTCTGCTCCGGGTCCGGGGCGAGAGCATGATCGGCGATGGCATCTTTGACGGTGATCTTGTCGTCGTCAAGCCGGCTTCCAATGTGGCCAATGGGACGGTCGCGGTCGTGCGTCTCGAGAGCCCTGACACCGGTGAGAGCGAAGTCACCGTGAAGCGCCTCTACCGCGAGGCGGGGCACATCAGGCTCCAGCCGTCCAATGAGGCATTCGCGCCCCTGATCGTCGACGACGCCCACATCGAGGGCAAGGTCGTCGCCGTTATTCGGCTGCTGCGCCAGTAGCCTCCTCCGCCTCGGCGGAGGTCCCGGCGGAGGCGATGGTTCGCGCAAGTGCTTCCGGTAGCCGGCCTCGCACATGCACGCCATCCTCGGCGAACTCCTCGGCCTCGACCACCCCGTAGCGCCGCCAGCGCGACAGTGCCTGCCAGTTGTCATAGGGAATCGTCGCCTCTACCGCGAGCATGTCGCGTGCGAGCGCCTCGGCGATCGCGGCCCGGAGCCGATCCAACCCGAGCCCAGTTGTGCCGCTGACCAGGACGGCCGCGAGATAGGGGTCGGGATGAAAGCTCTGCAGGCGCATCCGACTCTCCGGCGAGCAGAGGTCGCTCTTGCTAATCGCCAGCAGGAGCGGCCGATCGTCCAGGTCCAGCTCCTCCAGAGTGGCGTGGACAGTCTCGAGCCGTGTCTCCGCTCCCGCATGGCTGGCGTCGAGAACATGGACCAGGAGGTCGGCCTCGCCGACCTCCTCCAGCGTGGCGTGGAAGGCAGCGACCAGCTCGTGAGGTAGCTTCTGGATGAACCCCACCGTGTCCACCAGCAGGCAGGGTGGCCCGGCGGGTAGGTGAACGGCCCGAGTGGTGGGGTCGAGGGTGGCGAAGAGCTGGTCCTCGGCCACGGCGCCGCCCGCCGTCAGGGCGTTGAGCAGCGTCGACTTGCCGGCGTTGGTGTAGCCGACCAGGGCCACGGTCCGAAACGGCCGGCGCCGCCTGGCGTCCCGGTGGAGCGCGCGCTCGTCGTGGAGCTCGCCCAGATCCTTCTGCAGCAGCCGGAGCCGGTTGCGGATGCGTCGCCGATCCGTCTCCAGCTTCTGCTCACCGGGGCCCCTGGTGCCAATCCCGCCGCCGAGCCGCGAGAGCCCTTTGCTCCCGGTCAGGCGTGGGAGCAAATGCTGCAACTGAGCCACCTCGACCTGGATCCGGCCCTCGCGGGAGCGTGCGTGCTGGGCAAATATGTCGAGAATCAATCCGGTGCGGTCGACCACCGGGACGTCCAGCTCTGCCTCCAGGTTGCGCTGCTGGCGCGGTGAGAGATCGTCGTTGGTGATCACCAGGCCAAAGTCGAGTGTCTCCCGGAGGGTGCGAAGCTCCGCGATCTTGCCCCGTCCGAAGAAGAGGGTGGGATCAACCTGGGGTCGTTTCTGCACGTCGGACCCGACGATGGCGGCCCCCGCGGTTCGGGCAAGGTCACCCAGCTCGTCCATCTCCAGTTCGACATGATCGAGGTCGCGCTCCGTAGGAGCCCAGCCGAGCAGGAAGGCGCGCTCGCGCTCGCGCTGCATCGACTCGTCAAAAACTCGCATCGCTACCCCAGTAGACCCTGCTTTCCGACCAGGGACAGGCACTGCGTCACCCATCCTTCCACGCTGGACCCCATGTCGAGCCAGGCAAGGTCCGGTTCACTCCGGAGCCAGGTCAGCTGGGCCCTGGCATAGCGCCAGGTCCGAAGCACGACCCGCTCCACCGCCTCCTGGCGCTGGCAGCTCCCGCCTAGCCAGTCAAGGGCCTCAGCGTAGCCGATCGCGCTCCGAGCGATCACGGCGGGGCTGGCACCACCGGCGAGCAGGCCCTCTATCTCCTCCAGCAGAGGCCCTCCCAGCAGTTCCTCGGCGCGCGCTCGGATTCGCTCCCTGAGTTGCTCGTGACCAACCGCGCAGGCGACCTTCAGGGCCCGCGGGGAGAGCGGGCGCTGCTGGGGTTGGGCCCGGGCGCGGGCCAGCTCGAGTGCCCGCGCCACCCGCCTTGGGTTGCGCCGGTCGAGCCGGCTCGCCCGCGCGGGGTCGAGGTGGCGCAGATCGCGCTCCGCAGCAACCGAGCTCAGCGCTTCGAGACGGCGGGTCGGTTCTGGTGGCACACCTCCAAAGTCGAATCCGTGGAGGAGCGCCCGGAGATAGAGCCCGGTCCCTCCGACGACGACGGGGAGGTGCCCTCGGGCCGCTATATCGGCGACCGCCGCCGCGGCCAAAGCCACATAGTCGGCGACGGAGAAGGGCTGTCCCAAGTGGCTCCAGGCCAGACCGTGGATGGGGATTCCCTGGA
The DNA here is from genome assembly GCA_036521135.1 of Candidatus Dormiibacterota bacterium. GTDB lineage: Bacteria > Chloroflexota > Dormibacteria > Aeolococcales > Bog-877 > Bog-877. Next base: position 4,358 of record DATDII010000036.1, read on the forward strand.
GTTGCTGCGCGGTCGGCTTGCAGACCCCAATGGAGAGCTCGGCTATGGCCTGCCGGGAGTCGGCATTGACCAGCTCCGCCTCGAGCTGCCGCGCGACCCCAACCGCAAGTGCGGTCTTTCCCGATGCAGTCGGACCCATGATGGCGAGGATCCCCGGGAGCTCAGGCGGATAGCCGTCGGCGCTCCTAAGCATGGCGCCGAAATGCCCCCAGCAGCTGTGTCTCGGAGAGCAGCAGGATCGACGGACGGCCATGGGGACAGGTCACACCGCCCGGTGTCCTGGCCAGGTCCTGGAGCAGGCGGGCGACCTCGTCCCGACTGACCGGATCTCCAAAGCGGATAGCGGTGTGACAAGCAATGGCTGCCGCCATCCGATGGGCGCGAGCGGCATCTGTCAGGTCATTCGCGGGCGCGAGCAGCTCGAGAAGCAGATCGCTAAGGCGCGACAGCACGGTTCCGATGGGCACAGCCGAGCAGCGGACGGTTGCTTCGCCGAACTGCTCGACCTCGAATCCCGCCCGCGCCAGTAGCTCCCCGCGCTCCGCCAGCCCCGCGATCGCGAGCGGGCCCACTTCCAGCAGGAGCGGGGTCAGCAGCCCTTGGCTAGGCCGAGCACCGGACTCGGATCGGCCCCCAAGCGACGCCACGACCCTGGCATAGACGACCTTCTCGTGGGCCGCGTGCTGGTCGAGTAGGCCGATCCCCCGCTCCGTCTCGACGACCAGGTAGCGGTTATGAGCCTGGCCCAGGTAACGCCAATCTGCCGCACCAGCCAGGGGGTGGTCCGGCTCGCCAATGGCGACCTCGTCCGCCAGAAGGTCTCCCTGATGCTCCCAGCCTGAGAGCACGTCTGAGCGGCTCCAGTCGGACCGAACCCAGACCGGATCCCCACCAGGCTGGGCGCCCAAGTCCATCCCGGCCGGGCCGAGCTGGTGCAACGTGCCCCAGCAGGCCCGCTGCACCGCCTCGAAGGCTCGGGCCTCATCGCGGAAGCGCACCTCCCGCTTGGTGGGATGAACGTTGACGTCCACCTCCCTGAGGTCGCACCGAACGTCAAGGACGGCGAGGGGATGCCGCCCCACCTCGAGCAGGCCCTGGTAGGCTCCCTCGATGGCCGCCACCAATGCGCGCTGGTGGACCCGGCGCCCGTTGACCATCAGCAGGAGGTTGGCGCGGGTAGCCCAGCCGGGTCCAGGCGGACCCAGGATCCCAGTCACCGATAGGCCACCCTCGGACCAGTCAACCGGCAGCAGGTTGGTCCCGGCGCTTCGTCCGAGCACGGCCCGCGCGGCCAGCGCCAGGTCCCCGGCACCAGGAGACGACAGAGCCCTGCGCCCCCCGACCCGGGCGTCGTAGCGGACGTCAGGTCGACCGAGGGCGGCATCCGCGAGGACCCGTAGGCAGGCCGAGGACTCGGACCGCTCGCTGCGCAGGAAGGCGAGGCGGGCCGGTGTGTTGTGAAAGAGCTCCCGGACCTCGATCACCGTCCCCGGGGCGGCCCCGGTCGGGATCGGACCTTCGACCAGGTTGGCTGCCACCGTCACCTGGGCGCCCGCTCTCGCTCCCGGCTGCCGGGAGATAGCGACCACCTTGGCCACCGCGGCAATGCTGGCGAGCGCCTCGCCCCGGAAGCCGAATGTCGCCACCCGGGACAGGTCGGCGATCTCGCGGAGCTTGCTGGTGGCGTGGCGCTGGAAGGCGAGCGCAAGCGCCCCAGGCGCGATGCCGCGGCCATCGTCCACGACCCGGATCAGGCGGCTGCCGCCACCCTCGATCTCCACCGAGATGGCACGTGCCCCGGCATCGAGGCTGTTCTCGATCAGCTCTTTGACCACCGAGGCCGGCCGGTCGATCACCTCGCCGGCAGCGATCGCATTCGCCACCTCAGGAGGCAAGGTGCGGATCTCCTGGCCTGGCCCTGACTCAATCGGACTGCCGAGGTGGCTTGGGATCAGGCCCCCTCCCCTGCCTGGCGCTGCCACTCGGCGATTTTCTGCAAAGCCTCAAGCGGCGTCATGCCATCCACTTGGAGCCGCTCCAACTCGACCATCACCGGGTGGGGCGGGCTGAGAGGCAGGGTCAGCTGCTGCTCCGGCCCAAGGACCGGTACCAGCGGCCGATCCGACTCCCGCTCCGCGAGTACCTGGCCCGCCCGCTCCAGAACGGCCCTGGGCAGGCCCGCCAGCTCGGCGACGTGGATCCCGTAGGAACGGTCCGCGCCGCCGGCAACGATCTGGTGGAGAAACGTGATCTGGGCCCCGCCGTCGACTTCGGTCTCTACCACCTCGACCCGGAAGTTGCGCAGGGCTGGCAGCGACCGCTCCAGCGTCGTCAACTCGTGGTAGTGGGTCGCGAAGAGGACCCGCCTGGCCGCACCGGCGCGGTCATGGATGTACTCGAGAATCGCCTGGGCAATGCTCATCCCGTCGTAGGTGCTGGTGCCCCGGCCGATCTCGTCGAGGATGAGCAGGCTCCGCGGCGTGGCCTGAGCCAGGATCGACGCCATCTCCTCCATCTCCACCATGAAGGTGCTGCGGCCCGCCGCGAGGTCGTCCTGGGCGCCGATTCTGGTGAAGATCCGGTCGACCAGCCCCCAGCGAGCCCGGGAGCAGGGCACCAGCGACCCCACCTGACCGAGCAGGCATATCAATGCGACCTGGCGCAGAAACGTCGACTTCCCGGCCATGTTGGGGCCGGTCAGGAGCCAGACCCGCGAAGTCTCCCCGTCCATGACCACGTCGTTGGGGACGAACCGGCCCGCGCCGAGGCCGGCCTCCACCAGAGGATGGCGGCCGGCGACCAACTCGAGGCAGAGGTCGTCCCCGACCTCGGGCATGACCCAGCCCAGCTCGGTACCAACCTCGGCCAGGGCCTGGAGGGCATCGAGGTCACCCAGGGCGATGGCCGCCTGGCCCAGCGCCACCACCTCTGCGGCGGCTGCGGTCAGGAGCCGCTCGAGACAGTCCAGCTCTCGCGCCAGGGCCTGCTCCCGGGAGCTGAGCACGGCATGCTCCTGCTCGCGCAGCTCCGGGGTCACGTAGCGCTCGGCGCCGACCAGGGTCTGGCGGCGGACGTACTCGGCGGGGATCTGGTCCCGGCCGGCGTTGCCGACCTCAATGTAGTAGCCGAACACCCGGTTGTAACCCACCCGGAGGCCCTTGATTCCGGTGCGCTGGCGTTCCACCTCCTCGAGCCGGGAGAGATAGTCGCGCGCCCCGGCGCTCGCCTCGCGGATCCGGTCCAGCTCCTCGTCGTAGCCGGCGCGGATGAAGCCGCCATCGCGGGCCTGGGCCGGCAATTCGTCTGCCAGGGCCTGGCGCAAATGCGCGGACAGCTGACCGCCCGATACCCCGGTCAACCGCCCGCTGATGCTGGCCAAGGACGGAGCCGAGGACCCCGCCAGGGCCGAGACCAGCTGAGGGATGCGCTCCAGGGTCTGCAGCAGGTTGCCGACGTCCCGAGGGCTGGCGGCACCGTGGACACAGCGGCCCACAAGTCGTTCGAGGTCGCGGCAGGGGGCGAGCCCAGCCCGGACCTCGGCTCGAAGCGAGTCGTCCTTGGCAAGTTCGGACACGCCCAGCTGGCGCTCCCGGAGCTGGGCCAGCTCTGAGAGCGGCTCCAGCAGCCAGCCGCGGAGCCTGCGGGCTCCAAGCGGAGTCAGGGTCCGGTCGATCAGCCGGAACAGGGACAGGCCGCCGCCGGTGGCCTCGGTCAGCTCCAGATTCCGGCGCGTCGCCTCATCCAAGCTCATCGTCGTTCCGGTGCGCCGCCACGCCAGGCGAAGGAACCTGGGATCGAGGGCCAGGTCGCCCTGAGAGCAGTAGTCAGCCAGGGCTCCGAGAGCCGCCAAGGCCGGCTCCCGCTCTCTGTCCGCCTCGGGTAGCTCAGCCCAGGCACTGGCCGCCCGGACCAGCTCAGCACCGCGGCGGGAGTCGAAGGCCTCGGACGGACGGCAGGTGACAGCGGCCCGAGCGGGGACGCCGACGGGGACCTCGGCCGACTCGGGCAGGAGCAACTCGGCGGCCTCCAGGGCCGAGAGTTGGTAGCCGACCCCAGATGACCCGATCGGTCCCGCGACCGTAGCCAGCTGACAGTCCCCGGTACTGACGTCGAGGGCAGCCAGCCCGACCCGGTCGCCGTCAGGCCAGAGCGCGACGCAGCGTGCGGTCGCCCCCGGCGACAGGAAGCCATCCTCGATCAGGGTGCCGGCGCTCAGCACGCGGACCACCCGCCTCGCCACCAGCTTGCCTGGCCGGGGGACCTCCACCTGATCGCAGACGGCCACCTTCAGGCCGGCGTCGAGGAGCTTGCGAGCGTACGGCTCCACGCTGTGGTGGGGCACTCCGCACATCGGCACCCGCCCGGCGCGGCCGAATGGCCTGGCCGTCAGGGCGACTCCGAGAAGAGGCGCGGCCCGTTCGGCATCGTCGCCGAACATCTCGAAGAAGTCCCCCATCCGGAAGAGCACGACGCAGTCCGGATGGGCCTGCTTGGCGCTCCAGTACTGGCGCACCGCTGGGGTGTCTGAGGCCGACGCGCTCCCGGTTGCGGTGGGGCTTCCGGCGCCCGCCGAGGTCAAGCGGCGACGAGCTGCCAGGCGTTGGCCGCGGTGACTCGGGCGGTGACCTCCGCCCCGGGCGGGGCGGGGCTCTCGAGCCAGGCGACCCGGTTCTGCCTGGTCCGGCCAAAGGAACGACCGTCCTCGCCCACACCCTCGACCAGGATGTCGACCGAGGCCCCGATCAGCGCCTGGTTGCGCTCCTGACTGACCTGGCGCTGGAGGGCGAGGACGGCCTGGAGGCGCTCCTTCTTGACGGTGAGGGGCACGTCGTCCGCGCGCCGGTAGGCCGCCGTGCCTGGCCGGGGCGAGTAGGCCTGGACGTGGACCGTGTCGAAGCGCACCTCGGCCAGCATCCCCATGGTGGCCGCGAACTCGCGCTCGGTCTCACCGCAGAACCCGACGATGACGTCGGTGCTCAGGGAGATGCCGACGACTCGGCGGCGCGCCTCCTCCAGCACCCGGCGGTACTCGGCGACCGAGTAGTCCCTCTTCATCCGTCGCAGGCAGGAATCGCTGCCGGATTGAACTGGGAGATGCAGTTGCTCGCAGGCTGTTGGAAGATCGGCCACGGCGTCGAGCAGGCTCGAAGTCGCGTTCCGGGGATGGGATGTGAGGAACCGGAGCCGACGCAGGCCCTCGACCCCGTCGACGCTGGTCATCAGCTCTGGCAGGCCCGACCCGTCGTCGGGGTCCCGATAGGAGTTCACGTTCTGGCCCAGCAGCGTGATCTCAACCACCCCCCGCTCAACCATCCGGCGAGCGGCGGCGAGGATCTCGGCCTTGGGCCGGCTCGTCTCCCGTCCCCTGACGAAGGGCACGATGCAGTAGGTGCACATCTCGTTGCAGCCCAAGATCACCGGCAGGTAGGCAAAGAGCCGGTCCGAGGCCGGCAGCGGCACCGGCCCCTCGAGAGCCCCCTGGTAGAGGTCGCGCAGGCGGGCCAAGAACCCGTCCGGCTCGCGCATGTCGAAGACGTAGTCGAGCTGCCGGAACCGTCGGAGCAGGCCCGCTCCATGCTCCCCCACCATGCACCCGGTCAGGGCGATAGCCCGCCCCGGCCGGGCCGCCTTCCAGGCGGCAAGCTCACCCAGCCGGCTGCTGGCGCGATCCTCCGCGTGCTGCCGAACAGCACAGGTCACCAAGACAGCCAGGTCCGCGTTTTCCAGATCAACTCCAGGCACCATGCCGAGCTCGGAGAACTGCTCCGCCAAGCTCTCGGCATCGGCGCCGTTCATCTGGCAGCCGACCTGCCAGATGTTCACCCGGGGCGCCCGGTCACCGCTGACTGTGATCGGCGACCGGTGGGGCCGCGACTCCAGGAGAGGCAGCGGGCTGAACACAGACCTCGGACCCGTCGACCCCGTCAGCGGACCTCCACCACGAGGCGCATTCCGGTCCGCTCCTCGCCATCGATGGCGATGTCGATGAAGGACGGGATGCAGACCAGGTCGAGCCCGCCAGCGGCCACGTAGCCGCGGGAGATAGCGATCGCCTTGACCGCCTGATTGATCGCGCCTGCCCCGATCGCCTGGATCTCAACTCGATGCTGGGTTCTGACCACGCCCGCGATCGCCCCGGCAACCCGCACCGGTTGCGAGGTGGCAGAGACCTTGAGTACTTCCACTGGGGTGGCGGCGCTCCCGCCGGTGGGCGAAGTCGGAATTGACAAGATGTCCAAGGTCCTGAAGTGTGATGGCGATTCTAAGGCTAAAAGGCCAGTGGTGGACCACCCGGAGGCCACGAGGCCGGGTTTCGGCGCCAGACGAGACCGCCGATCAAGCTCACCGCGAGGCAGACCACGACACTACCAATTGCTAGGACGAGGAGGAATGTCTCCCGGTCCAGGTGCCCGGTACCCCAGGTTGCGACCAGGGCTCCGAGGGCGCGGCCAAGGCACATGAACCAGAGGGCCGCCCCCATCGCCTGGCCGACGCCCTCACTTGGCGTCTTGGTCTGGACGCGGTTGAAGCCCCAGACCTCCTGGAGAGCGCCGGTGCCGGCGAAGACCAAGAGCGCCACCGCGACCACCCAAGCGCCAAACATGAACCCGATCGCCGCGACCACCAGCAGGTGGATGTAGCCGATCAGGAGGATGCTTCGGCGCCTCACCTGGGGCAGCCGGAGGGCTACGGCGCTGGCCAGGATCGATGCCCCCCCGACCAGGACGTACATGAGCCCGACCTGATTGGTGTGGATGTGGAAGATGTAGCGCGCCAGAGGTACGAAGTAGACCTGGACCACCGTCGCCAAGGCGGCTCCGAGCGCGGCCTGGAAGGCGAATAGCCGGGTCGTCGGCTCGAAGAGCAGCAGCTGGAAGCCGCGCCGAAGGGTGGGCCAGGCCCGTTGCCGGGTATAGGCACTGGCCACCCACGCGGCCGGCTGTCCGCCCAGACGGACCAGGAGCGCGGCGGAGAGGAGGAAGGTCAGACCGTCCACGAAGATGAGCGCCGTCGGCGGCAGCACCAGCAGCAGGAGGGCGCCCACCGCCGGCGCGACGACCAGGGCTGACTCGGCCACGACCGAGAGCAGGCTGCTCCCAGCTGGCACCAGTTCCGATGGGAGCAGGACCGGGACCAACCGGCGCCGCCCCGGCTCGTACAGGGCGGAGGCCGATCGCGCCCCCGCCGCGGCGACCAGCACCACCGCCAGAACGTGGCCCTCGGCGCCGACGATCGTCAGCCCGGCCAGCGCTGCCCGGACCAGGTCCAGGGCTATCAACCTGCGGCGGCGGTCCCCCCGGTCACCAAGGTGTCCGCCGATCGGCAAGAGGGCCAACAGCGGTGCCGACTCGAAGACGAAGAGGAGACCAACTCCTACCTCGCCGGCCAGCTTGTAGCAGATGATGACCAGCGCGGGAAGGGTGAGGAAGTCGCCGTACCAGGAGAGCACCCCGGCAGTCCAGAGCGCCCTGAACCGTGGAAAGTGAAGGGGAGCGCGCCATCCCACCTGACTCTCTACCAACCGGTCTCCTCCCACCGCGAGCCGTCAGGGGCCGTGAACCGGCCAGTGTACCCAGCGGGCCAGACGGGTCCAACTCCCGGCCACAGGGCTGGGATGACGCCACGGTGGCGCCGGATGTTACTCCGCCGTCACTTCGAATTCAGGCCGTCGCGACAACCGACGGACTTGGGGTATGGTCGGGCGGAAGGGTTTCTAGGACAGGTGGGCCTGTACAGGGAACGTAGTCAACGTCTAGGGAGAGTTCAAACTCATGAGCACCTGGGATCTCTGGGAGTGGCGCTGAGCTAATCGCTCGGAGGACATCGAGTCCTCCAAGTCGTCATAGAGAGAGCAGCTCCGTTGTGGGCTGCTCTTTCTCGTTAGATACGGCGATGAGCTCCTCATCGGAGATGCTCTCGAAGGCCCCCACCGCGATCGGATCAAACTGGGTCCCGGAGCAGCGCCGGACCTCGGCCCGAGCGTCGGCCACGGACATCGCCTTGCGGTAGGGCCTGTCCGAGATCATCGCGTCGAAGGCGTCGGCGATCGTGAACACCCGGGCCGCCAGGGGCACGGCGTCGCCGGCCAGCCGGTTGGGATAGCCCTTGCCATCGAAGCGCTCATGGTGGGCCAGGATCACCTCGCGCGCCTTCTCCAGCTGCTTGACGTCGGCCACCATGAGCGCCCCCAGCTTGGGATGGGTACGCATCACCGTCCACTCCTCTTCGGTGAGCGGACCTGGCTTGTGGAGAATCCCGTCGGGCACGCCGATCTTGCCGATATCGTGGAGAAGGGCTCCGTGGCAGAGACGGAGCAGCTCATCGTCGGAGAACTTGAGGAAGCGTCCCATCAGCATGGAGTACTCGACGACCCGCCGGCAGTGGCCCTCGGTGTCGCTGTCACGCAGGTCGATCGCCTTGGAGAGGCTGACCAGGGTCGCATTGAAGCCGGTCTCGGCCTCGACCGCCCTCGCCTGCTGCTCTCGGATCCAGCGGTTGGTCGTGGTCTGGACGATGGCGACCGGGGCCGCCAGGGTGACCAGGGCTCCGTTGCCGCCCAAGAGGTGGCTGGCGGCGACGACGCCCAACCCGGTCAAGCCGTAGCCGACGTAGTAGGGCATGACGCTGCCCATCGTCTTGGCGAAGACCCAGCTGCGGAAGTTCCGGTACCCCTGGTCCGCGACCAGGACCATGCCGAGGAGTCCCTGGTTGGCGAGCCACGCCGCCAGGCCACCAATGGCGCCCGCCACCATCAGCCAAACGACGTCGCTGTTGGAGCCCCCCTGGAA
>DATDII010000037.1:0-13933 GCA_036521135.1 Candidatus Dormiibacterota bacterium
GGACCGACCCGGGGTTGCGGGGTGATCGGCCCGGAACAGCGACTGCTTCTCTGCGGGCCACCTGAGTCGACAGGCCCAGCGCCAGGGCGGCGCTTCGTCCGGCCGGACCCGAGCCGGTCCCACCGACGACTGCGTCGGCGAGGCGACCGGGCGGCGGGGGAGCCATGCCGAGCCGGGTAGGCGCGCCGCGCCAGTACAGGCCACGGCGGACCCGGCGCACTTCCCCGGAGCGAGCCATCCGCGATAGGGCTTGGGCGACCGCGTCAGGGGAGCCGTCGAAGTCCTCGGGACGCCAGAAACGGTCCCGCGAGCCGACGACCCGCTTACGGACCTCCGGTGCCACGCTGGCCGTGCTCATGGTCGAGAGCATACCACACGTGTCGGCAAAGTGATACGCGAAGTTGACATCATACAGCTGCTGATTCGGTGGCGATGGCGCGCGAGTTCCACTTTCCGGCCCTGTCGGCCTTGGCGGCCGTCACCATCTCGGCACTGAAGGTCGGCTCGTGGTTCAGGACCCCGACCATGACTGCAGCGGCCCGGCCCTCCGGGCGACGGCCGCCTTGTGAAGGAGGCCGGGCTCCCCACCGACCCCGAGCTCCGCCGGACCCTGCGCCAATACATGGAGTGGGCCACGGCCGAGGTCGACGACTACTCCGCGCCCGGCTCCGAGGTGGCGGAGGACCTGGCGGTGCCGCACTGGGGCTGGAACAGTCTGGAGTAGGCCCGGCTAGGCGGGGATGCCGCTGGCCTGATCCTCCGACAGCCGGCGCTCATCGCCGAGCCCGATCGGGAGCCCGTCCTTGAGCAGGAGCGAGTTGGCGTGGATGGCGGGGACCCGTGGGCCGGGGAGGATGATCCCGGCCAGGTTGAGCGGGTCCGCGGCGGAGAGCCGGATCGTCTCGCCGGTGGGCTCCTTGCGGCGGACGGCCCGGAGCAGGTCTACCGCCTCGGGAAGGGCGTACTGCTCGCCTGAGAAGCCGGTCACAAAGCGACCGCCCCGGGCGGTTCCCCGGGCCTCCATCCGCCTAAGCGCCCAGAGCACGTCCCGCCAGGGCAGCGTGAAGGTCTCCCGGGCGACCACGTCCCGGAAGACGACCCCCCAGCGCACCAGCAGCTGCTCGGCCAGCGCCTCGGCCAGCTCATCTCGATCCTCTACCGGCGAGACCGGAGGCACCAGGGCCCAGCGGCCCTCGCCGACCCCGGCCCCACCGACGCCGCGGCGGAGCCCCCGGCGGCGGAGGTGATCCCCGCTCCGGCGGGGACCGAGCAGGAGGGTCCGGGCGACCGAGAACCCGTCCGCCGTCACCAGACCCCGGGCCACCCCATCCCAGAGGGCGATCTCCACCTCGGCCGGCAGGCGACGGACCAGCTGGGCGATGTCAGCGGTGAAGAGGGCACCATGCTCGCGGAGGGCTGCGACCACGTCCCCGGTCGGCCCGTCGATGACGAGTTGGGTTGCGGCCTCGCCCCGGACCGACTGAAGCAGCCAGGCCAGGTCGGCGCGGAGCAGGATGGTGACCGGCGTGATCCGGGAGGGATAGCCGCTACCCCGGCTCTCTGACTCTGGGTCGCGGCCCTGGACCCGAAGTCTGGCCCAGGTCACCTCACCGGAGAGGCAGAGCTGGTCGAGCCAGCCCGATTGGTACCCCCTGATCCGCCGGGCCAGGATCTCGCGCTCCCAGCTGGCGACCGGCACCTCGAAGCCCTGGAGCTGGGCCACGGTGGCGACGACCCCCGCCCGCCCGTCACGCTGGGTCCCCGGGGCGACCCGCTGCCACTGGAGCAGGAAGCGCATCAGGTCCTGGGCCGAGACCGGCTCGATCTCCCGGCGGAGCCGCTGCTGGGTGTAGCCGTGGATGCGGAGCAGGAGCCGCCGGGAGCACCACTGCTCCTCCGGCAGCGCGGGGTCGAAGCGGCCCCGGATCACGAATCCCTCGCCCTCCAGCTGGGCCAGGCCGATCTTGACCAACCCCGGGCGCAGGCCGGTGACCCGAGCAACCTCTTCCGCCGTGACCGGCCCAAGGAGGTCGAGGTGGCCCCGGACCACGTCCGCCGCCACCGCCTCGGGCTCGATCGCCCCTTCCTCCCCGACTGCGGGGGGATGGTTGTCCGGTTCGAAGCCAAGGTCGGGAAAGAGCGCGGCGACCCGGCCCCGGCACTCGGTGGCGCACCAGAGGGGCTGCTGCCCACCGGTCGCGGTCAGGGCCCGCCCGGTCCGGACCAGTTCGGCGAACCAGGACGTCCAGGCGGGCTCGGGGCGGGAGACCACCAGGGATAGCAGCAGATCGTGGAGCTCGTCCTGGTCGCGGGGGTCGGGCACCGCCTCCTCCCTTACCCGGGCGATCGCCGCGGGGTCGAGCGCGGCGAGGTCGTGAGGGTCGACCGGGAGGCCGCGGCGGAGCGAGACCGCACGGCTGCGGCGCTCCTCCAGGGGAGCCTCGTCGAGGAAGGTGTAGGGCCGCCCGTTGATGATCTCGTGGGCCAGCACCGAGGGTTCGCTGGTGTCGCGATAGCTGATCTTCACCTCGCCCCGTTCCAGGGCCTCGACCAGCTCGCGCAGTCCCTCCACGTCCATCACCTCGTGGAGACAGTCGTACATGGTCTGGCGAACCAGAGGGTGATCGGGTATCTGGATCGGCCCGGTTGGATTCTCGTTCTGGCAGGCGACCAGCGCCGGAAACACGGCGGCCATGACGTCATCCGCCTCCATCCGCTGGATCGGCGCCGGGTTCTTGCGCCCGCCCTTGAAGCGCAGCACCATCAGCGAGCGGTTGAGATTCCAGCGCCAGCGCACAGCGAACATGGGCGCCAGCAGGGCCGCCTTGGTGAGCACCTCCTCGACCGAGCGCGAGGAGAGGAATTTGGGCACATCCTCAAGGGGAAAGCTGTGCTGGGGACCGAGTGAGAGCAGGACGGCGTCGTCGCTCGCCGCCGCCTGAAGTTCGAAGTCGAAAGTTGCACAGAAACGCTTGCGCAAAGACAGTCCCAGGGCCCGGTTGAGCCGGGCCCCGAAGGGAGCGTGGACCACGACCTGCATCCCGCCCGACTCGTCGAAGAAGCGCTCCAGGACGATGTGCTCCCGGGTCGGCAGATGGCCGAGCGCCGACCGACCGGCGGCGAGGTACTGGACCGTCCGGGTTGCGACCGCGTTGTCGACGCCGCAGTGGGTCTGCACAAAGGCGACCGCACCGTCGGCGTTGCCCTCGCGGAGCATGGCGTCGATGGTCGCCCGGAGCCCGGACACCTCCTCGGAGAGCTCCCGGGTCCGGCCCGGCGCCTCGCCCAGCCAGAAGGGAACCGACGGGGGCGCTCCCCGGGCGTCGACCACCCGGACGGTGCCGTTGCTGACCCTGGTGATCCGCCACGAGGTGCTGCCCAAGAGGAAGATGTCGCCGATCATCGACTCGATCGCCCAGTCCTCGTTGACCGTGCCCACGACCGCGTCGTCGGGCTCGGCGATCACCCGGTAGTCGCCGTTCTCGGGGATCGCCCCGCCCGAGGTCAGCGCCGCCAGCCGGGCGCCTCGGCGCCCCTTGGCCACGCCGTTGATCCGGTCGCGGTGAAGGTAGGCCCCGCGCCGGCCGCGCCCAGTGGCGACTCCATCCGCGACCAGCTCCAGGATCTCGTCGAACTGGGCCCGGTCGAGGTCGGCGAAGGCCGAGGCCCGGCGCACCAGCTGGTAGAGGGCGTCCTCCGACCAGCTCTCAGCGGCGCACTCGGCGACCACCTGCTGGGCCAGGATGTCGAGCGGCAGGCGGGGCGGCAGGACCGCGTCGAGGCGGCCCGCCCTGACCCCGGCCATGAGAGCGCAGCACTCGACCAGCTCGTCGCGGGTGGTGGGATAGAGGTAGGCCTTGGGGAGGCCGCCCCGGGAGTGGCCGGAACGGCCAACCCGCTGGAGGAAGGTCGCCAGGCTGCGGGGGGAGGCCAGCTGGCAGACCAGGTCGACCGGCCCGATGTCGATGCCGAGCTCCAACGAGGCGGTGGCGACCAGGGCCCGGAGCTCGCCCGCCCGGAGCCTGCGCTCCACGGTGGCGCGCCGATCCTTGGAGAGGCTGCCGTGGTGGGCGGCCACGACGTCGTCCCCGAGCCGCTCCGCCAGCTGGTGGGCGATCCGCTCGGAGAGGCGCCGGGTGTTGACGAAGATGAGGGTGGTGTGGTGGCCGCGGACATGTCCCGCGATCCGCTCGACCACGTCGGCCATCTGTTCCTGGGAGGCGACCGCGCCGAGCTCCTCCTCTGGCAGCTCGATGCTGAGGTCCAGCTGGCGCTGATGGCCGACATCGACCAGGGCGCACCTGGGCCGCCCGTCCTGGGAGCTGCGCTCGGGACCGGCTCCCACCAGGAGCCGGGCGATGGTCTCGATTGGGTGCTGGGTCGCCGAGAGCCCGATCCGGACCGGGCTGCGAAGGCAGACATGCTCGAGCCGCTCCAGGCTGAGCGCAAGGTGGGCACCTCGCTTGTCCCGGGCCAGGGCATGGATCTCATCGACGATCACGGTCCTCACCGTTCGAAGGGTCTCCCTCGAGCGCTGGGCAGTGAGCACCAGGTAAAGCGACTCAGGGGTGGTGACCAGGATGCTGGGCGGCCGCCGGAGCATGGCCGCCCGCACCGAGGCGGGGGTGTCGCCGGAGCGCACCTCGGCCGTCAGACGGGGGGCCTCCAGGCCCAGCTCGACCGCGATCGCCGCGATCTCGCTCAGCGGTCGCTCCAGGTTCTGCTGGATGTCGACGGCGAGGGCCTTAAGCGGGGAGACGTAGACGACCTGGGTCAGGCCGACAGTCTCCTCTCCCCGCTCGAAGGCACGGTAGAGGCCGTCGATGGCGATCAGGAAACCGGCCAGGGTCTTGCCCGACCCGGTCGGGGCGGCGATCAGGGTGTGCTCGCCGGCCGAGATGCTCGGCCATCCCTCGGCCTGGGCCGGTGTCGGCCCGGCCGGGAAGCGCCGCTCGAACCAGGCCTGCACGGCCGGATGAAATTCCCTCATCGCCCCCGCTACCGTACCACCCTACGTACGGATGTTCCAGGGCCTCCAGCAGACCGCGGCGCGCCCGGCAGGACAGCTCCCTGAACCAGTTGCCACGGTCAGCTGGCGGCGTGGCTGGCCGCTTGATCCATGATCAACCAATGCGCCCGGGCCCGATCAGCGGCAGACGGATAGCCCTGACCATCGACGCCGAGCACCCCGACCGGAGCCGCTGCCGACCGGGCAACTGCGAGTTGCTCCTGGCCCACCTCGAGGAGGCCCGCGTCCGGGCGACCTTCTTTCTCCAGGGACGGTGGGTCACCGCCTACCCCGACCTGGCGCGGGAGATCGGGCGAGCTGGGCACCTGGTCGGCAACCACTCCCACTATCACGCCCGAATGCCCCTGTTCAGCACTGCTGGCATCGAGGCGGATGTCAGCGCTGCCGAGGCGGCGATCCGCACCGTGGTCGGGCTCGACCCCCGTCCCTGGTTCCGGAGCCCGTTCGGAGCTGGCCTGGACGACCCCGAGCTCGAGCTGAGACTGGGCCGGCTCGGCTACCGCAACGTCGGCTGGGACGTTGACGGCGGGGACTGGGAGGCGGAGCGGACCCCGGGCCAGGTGGAGGACCAGGTGGTCCGGGGCGTCCTCGAGGGCGAAGGGGACCAGGTCGTGCTCGTGCACAGCTGGCCCGACCAGACGGCGAAGGAGCTGCCTTCGATCCTGGCCCGGATAAGGGCGACCGGGGCCGAGTTCGTCACCATCGATGAGTTGCTGGATGGCCCTGAGCTGGCCGCGGACCTCAGCGGACCAGCAGGATGACCACGAATACCGTGACCAGATACAGGAGATAGAGGCTGACGTGACCCGACTGGGTCCGCCCCGCCATCTCCGAGAGCAAGCGGGCGGCGGCGACCGTGGGTTGGTAGAGGTAGGTCTCGACCGGCTCGACGACCCGGCGCAAGTAGCGCACCGAGTGGGGAAAGGAGGGGGCGTCTTGGTACTCCCGCTCAATCGCCCGCCGATCACGGAAGACACCACCGAAGGTGGAGCGGAAGAGGTTGGTGAACGCCGTGGCGGTGTACTGCATCGCGGGCCGGAACTCCTCCCCCGCCCCGACCCAGACCGGTAGCTCGCGGCGCTGGCGCCGGCCGAGGAGGCGGAGGGCGGCCGCGGTCAGGACGATGACTGCGGCCAGGCTGAGGAAGATGTAGGTCGGGGAGATGAACGCGTAGTTGAAGCTGGTCGGAACGATCACCATCCCGTTGGCGCCGAGAATCTGACTGAGGAAGGTGCCCCCGACCTGTATTGGCAGGGCGAACTGGTCCGGGTGCAGGTAGAAGGGAGGCAGCAGGGAGTTGAGTAGCCCGGGGACGTGGGTCGCGCCCTGGGCGGAGGCCGCCGCCTCGCCGATCCCGAGCGGCGGGACCAGCGCCATGGCGACGGCGATGGCCGCCGTCACCAGCATCCCGAGCCGCATCGTGAGTGGGACCGCGTGGGCGGCCGCCGCCCGGCGGCTGCGGGGAGCGCCGAGGAAGGCGCCCCCGAAGACCCGGACGTAGGCGGTGGCGGCGAGGGCGAAGGTCAGGGTGAGCAGCATCCCGGCCGCCGCCAGGTAGAGCCGACTCTCGGGCGTGTCGAGGATCCGGGCTCGGATCAGCATCTGCAGGCCGAGCCACTCGGTCTGGAACCCGTTCAGGGGAGGAACCCCGGCCAGGCCCATCGCCCCGATGAAGAACAGGAGCGACACCCAGCGCATCCGCCTCGCCAGGCCGCCGAGTCGGTCCATGTCGAGGCCGCGGGTCGCGAGATCGACACAACCCGCACCCATGAAGAGCGTGCTCTTGAGGAGGGCGTGGTAGAGCGCGTGGAGGATGACCACCACCAGAGCCGCCCCCGCCAGTAGCTGCTGATGACTGCTCTGGAAGACGAGCGCCACCCCGAGCATGGCGACCATGAAGCCCAGGTTCTCGACCGTGCTGTAGGCGAGCATCCGCTTCAGGTTGGGCACCAGTAGCGAGAAGAGAACACCGTAGGCGGCGGTCAGCACGCCCACCCCGAGAGCGAGGTAGCCCCACCAGGCGGCCGGGGCGGGTAGCAAGGTGAAGACGGTCAGCACCAAGCCGTAGATGCCCATTGAGACGACCACCCCGGAGAGGGCTGCGGAGACGTTGGCGGGAGCCGCCGGGTGGGCCTCGGGAAGCCACCCCTGGAGCGGCACCAGCCCAGCCTTGACTCCAAAGCCGATCAGGAAGAGGACGAAGGCGGCAGACGCCAGGGCGCCGCTGGCTACCGGGTGCTGGGCGAGGCTGGTGAAGGACACCCCGGCCCGCAACGCTCCGGCGGCGATGAAGCCGACCGCCAGGGCGACGAAGCCGATCTTGGCCAGGGCCAGCATGAGAAAGGCCGCCTCGGGGCGGCCCGGACGGTCGAATTCGACCGTCACCAGGATGTAGGTGGAGATGACCATCCCCTCCCAGGCGAGGAGGAAGGTGAAGGCGTTGGCTGCCGCCAGGAAGAGGAGGACGGTGGCAAAGGTCAGGTTGAGCAGGCTGTGGAGGGAGGCCTGGCGCAGAGGCCCGCCGATATGAGGCGCATAGCCCGCTGTGTAGAGGGAGATCCCGGTGCTGACCGCGCCGCTCAGGAGCAGGAACGTACCGGCCAGCGGCGATGACCGAAAGGCAAGGCCACCGATCGGGGTGCTGACGGGAAGGACCAGGGTCGAATGGGCACCGCCGATCCAGAAGGCGGCCGCGACCACGCTCAGGACTCCAGCCCCGATCGCGATCGCGGCCGAGAGGTCGCCGAGCCCGCGCCAGCGCACCACTCCCAGCCCGAGCAGTCCGGCCAGGCTGTAGCACGCGATCGCGGCCGCCAGCAGCTCAAGCGCCATCGCGACCCGCCCCCTCCCCATCTGCCCGATAGCGCTCGCTGGCCCGCCCCAGGGCGAGCAGGATCCCGTGCAGGATCGCCTCGGGAGTCGGAGGACAGCCCGGGACATAAGCGTCGACGGGCAGCCATTGATCGAGGGGCCCGACCACGGTCGGGCTTGCCGAAAAGCTGCCACAGCTGATGGCGCAGGCGCCGGCGGCGACCACCAGCTTGGGGGCGGGCATGGCCCGGTAGGTGTCGAGCAGCGGCTGGCGCATGTTGCTGGTCACGACCCCGGTCACCAGCAAGAGGTCGGCGTGGCGGGGGGTGGGTGTGAAGAACAGCCCCAGGCGCTGGAGATCGGCTGTGGGAGCGTTCAGCATCTGGAGCTCCGACTCGCAGCCGTTGCAGGATCCGGCGTCGATGTGGCGGATATGGAGCGAGCGCCGAAACAGGCGACGGCCGCCCTCCTCGACCGCGGCGGCTGCTCTGGTCAAGGCAACCGGCGCCGGGGCGTGGCTGGGACCCCAGCGAATGGTGCTGCGCAGCTGATCGCGGCTTCGCACCCCGACGCGCGGGTCAGCGACGCCCTTGAATGCGGTCGGGAACTCACGGGTGCAGCGCCCACAGAGAATGCACGCTCCGGCGTCGAAGCGGAGCTCGCCGGCCGCCTCGGTTCCGGCCGCCTCGATCGCCGCCGTCGGGCAGGTGGCCGCCGCGGCCAGGGCCTGCCCCGGGGTCAGGCCTTGCCAGCTCAGCCGAACGGCGGAGGGTGCTCCCTCCTCACCCACCACGGTCGCGGCGGGAAAGGTGGTGGTGCGCACCCCGGTCCTCAGGCCCCGGAAGATCCAGCGGCTCATCGATCGAACTCCGCCGGCGAGATCGCAAAGCTGGCCTCGATCACGGGAAAGTCAGTGAGGTTGTTGCCGCTGCCGCAGGCCTGGGCGAAGGCGTGCCAGTTGACGACCGCGGGTGGCCGGGCCCGCCACTGGACGATCCTGCCGGCCTCGTCCAGGTTCACCCAGTGGAGGGCCTCGCCGCCCGGAGCCTCAGCCCAGCCGAGCGCGGCGCCGGGCCGCCAGTGGGGGGCGTCCACCCCCCCGCCGGCGGTCGGCCAGCCGTCCAAGAGCTGGCTCATCAGCATGATGGACTGAGCCAGCTCGCTGGTGACCACCTCGAAGCGGGCCTCGGCGTCGCCATCGAGCAGGCTCGGCACCTCGAACCGTACCTTCGGGTAGGCGGCATACGGGTGATCCCGGCGGACATCCCGGGCCACCCCGGAGGCACGGCCGACCGGGCCGACCAGCCCGTGTTCCATTGCGTACTCCGGGGTCAGCACGGCGGTGGTGTCGAGCCGGTCGATAAAGGTGGACGTCTGCTCCAGCAACCGCCGCAGCTGCTCGGTGCGCGGGGCCCAGCTGGCCACATCGGCCCGCAGCTGCTGGCGCGTCCCGGGCGCCGGCACCAGCTCGACCCCGCCCACCTTGATGACGCCGCGGAGGTAACGGTGGCCGCTCAGCCGCCCCGCCTCGCGCAGCGCCTCCTCCTTGATCAGGCCGTACTGGGCCGCCGCCACCAGCAGTCCAGTCGCCTCCGCCAGGCGGCCGATCGTCCCGACGTGGTTGTAGAACCGCTCCAACTCGCCGAACAAGGCACGGGTGTGCTCGGCGACCTCGTCGACCTCGGCGCCGAGCACCCGCTCGACCGCTCGGGTATAGGCGAGGCCATTGGCGAAGGCCGAGGTCCCGGCGAGCCGCTCAGCCAGCTGGATGACCTGATCCGCCCGTCTTCCCTCGGCCAACACCTCGATGGCGCGGTGCTTGAAGCCGAGCCGGAGGTCGACGTCGACTATGTCCTCGCCGCCCGACGAGAAGAAGAAGGCGGCCGCCTCCTGAGGCCCGCTCCGGACCGGGCCGAGGGGAAGCTGAAACACTCCCTGGCCGGTGACGGCCGGGCGGCGCCGAACCGGTCCACCGGTCTGGCCCGGAGCCCTCCCACCGTGGTGGCGGACTTCTTCTCCCAGGTGGATCCGTTGGGGAGCAAGCGCCGGATGGCCGATCGGCTCCAGCCCATGAAGCTCGTAGATCTCCCGCTCGTACCAGCTGGCCCCATGGAGCTGGGGTGTAAGTGATGGGAACCCCGAGCCGCCCACCTCGCAGGACAGCAGCAGCCAGGTGGCATCCTTGGGCGCCTGGAGGACCGCCACCAGCCGGGCGGGTATCCCGGGCGCCCTGGCGACGAACAGATCCGCCAATGTGGCCTGGGTCGCCAGGGCGGCGACCAGAACGCTGAACTGCCCGGGCTCGCACTCGGCCACGGCCTCGTCGGCTTGGGGCCAGTCGACCCGGAGACCCTGCTCCCCCGCCAGCATCTCCCAGGTGGTGCTCATCGGCTGATCACCCGGCTGGCCCCAATCAGGAGGGCGTGGAGCGGCCCTGGGACCCAGAACCCGAGGATGAGGACCGCGATCAAGAGGGTGAACCCGGGGGCCAGCACGGCGGCGCCGAGATCGGTGCGAGGCCGCTGCGGGCGCTCGCCCGCGCTCTCCCCGAAGGTGATCCGGCTGAACGGTGCCACCAGCGCGATGAATCCGAGCAGGAGCAGGGCGGCGATCACGGCTCCCACACCCCAGTTGGGACCGCCCAGCGCGCCTCGCACTATCGAGAACTCGGAGACGAAGAGACCGAAAGGCGGTGCACCGGCCAAGGCGAGCGCACCGAGGATGACCAGGATCGCGGTGACCGGGGCGACCCCGGCGACGGCTCGGATCTCGGCCAGGGTGGTCGTCCGAAAGCGTAGCAAAAGATTGCCGGAATTGAAGAACATCAGCGACTTCGCCAGGCTGTGGGTGAGCATCTGCAGCAGCGCTCCCACCACCGCCAGCGGAGCTCCGACTCCAAAGCCGGCGGCGATCAGGCCCATCTGCTCCACCGAGGAGTAGGCGAGCAGCCGCTTGACGTTGCGCTGCGAGATGAGGAAGACAACACCGACGGCCATCGATAGGATTCCGAATCCCAGCAGGGCGCCATGGAGCTCACCGGCGTGCCCGCCCTGCGACGGGGTGGCCAGCGCCAGCACCCGCACGATCGCCAGCATGGCGCAGTTGAGCTCAGCTCCCGAGAGCATGGCGCAGACCGGGGCCGGAGCCTGGCTGTGCGCGTCGGGCAGCCAGGTGTGCATCGGAGCCAGTCCCGCCTTGGTACCGAAGCCCACCAGCACCAGCAGGAACCCGAGACCCGCCAGCGCCGGGGTCAGCTGGGAGCCGGCGCCGCCCAGGACCGGAATCGAGAAGTTGTAGGCGGATCCTAGGGCCGCGATTCCCGACGCGTAGAGGAGGAGGAAGCCGAGCAGGGCGATCAGTTCGCCGGCCACCGCCAGGATGAGGAACTTCCACGCCGCCTCGAGGGGCTCACGGGAGCCGTAGAAGTCGACCAGGGGCGCCGAGGCGAAGGTGGTCGCGGTGACCGCCGTCCAGAGGAGCGCCAGGTTTCCCGACACGCTGACGACCACCATGGTGAAGGTGAAGAGATGGAAGAGCACGAAATACTTGCGCAGTTCCCCAGGCTTGAGGACATGCCCCTGTTCCTCAGAGCGGAAGTAGGCGATCGAGTAGGCTCCCGCCAGGGCCGAGACGATCACCACCACCAGCAGCACGACCCCACTGAGGTCGTCCAGATAGAGCCAGTCACCGAGAGCCCGGATCGAACCCATGCTGAGGACGCGGGCGATCAAGGTCAGCGCCAGGGCCATGGTCACCAGGGCGCTTGGCAGCACCAGGCGGTAGCGGAGCCGGTCGGAGCGGACCAGGGCAGTGGCGACCGTCGTCAGCAGCGGGACGGCGATGAGGACCAGCAGGAGCGCCGAGTTGATCATCCGCGCAGCCTGGTCAGCTCAGAGGTATCGGTACTGGATACCTCCTCGTGCATGCGTGCGACCAGGAAACCCATCACCAGGACGGCGATGAGGACGTCCATCACGATCGCGAACTCGACCAGCAGGCTGAGGCGGGGGGCCAGCACCAGACCGGCCAGGAGCAGGCCGTTCTCGGCCGCCAGAAGACCGGCCACCTGCAGGATCGCATCGCGTCGCGCGGTTGCGGTGAACAGACCCAAGAGCAGCACCGCCAGGGCGATCCCCAGCACCGACCCGGGCAGGAGCTGGTGCGGATAGGGAATCTTTGTGGCGGCGATGAATCCGGTCAGGGTGAGCGCGCCGCCTATCAGCAGAGCTGTGGGAAAGCGCACGTAGTAGGCGGTCTCGCGCCGCCCCGCCATCGCCATGGCCGTCCGTCGGCGGAGGACCCGGGGGACGACGATCCCCTTGACGACGATGGTCAGGATGCCGAAGAGAAGGAGGCCCACCACGCGGGCATCGGCGAAGAGGGCGATGGCCAGGCTCCCCAGCAGCCAGGACTGGGCCGCGTAGGCGGACACCGCCGCGCGGAGACGGCGGGTCACGATGAACGCGAAGGTGACCAACAGGATCAACGCGGCGAGCAGCACCTCAGCAAGCATTGGTCGAACTCGTCTGGTTGCATGAACGCCGCCGCACTACCGGCCCACCGTGTAGAGCACCAGTCCGAGGAAGGCGAGCACGAAACTCCCGCCGAGGTACTCAGGTACCCGCAGGATGCGGATCTTGGCCAGGGTCGACTCGATGCCCACCAGGAGCAACGCCGCGCCGAGCATCTTCGCCGCCAGCGTGGCGATCGCGACGACTAGGGCGGGCACGGTGATGGCCTGGGCCAGGCCCAACGGCAGGACCAGAACGTTGAGCCAGACGATCAGAAGCACAAAGAGCTTCATGAACCCGCCCCACTCCATCAGAGCCTGGTCTGGCCCGGAGAACTCGAAGAGTCGGGCGGACTCGATCATGGAGAGCTCCTGGGAGCTGTTGGGATTGTCGATCGGCAGTCTCCCCGCCTCCGCCAGGACAACCATCAGGAAGGCGGCCGCGACCAAGGCGTGGCTGGGGAGGATGTGCGCGGCGCTGGTGAAGAGGGAGCCGTTGACGACGAAGGGGACCGTTCCTCCGGAGATGAACCCGACCGCGAAGAAAACCACGATGAAGGTGGGCTCCGCCAGCGATGAGACAAAGCGAGAGCGGCTCGCACCCAGTCCCCCGTAGGGGCTCCCGCTGTCGATCGCGGCCAGGTTGGTGAAGAAGCCCCCAATGCCGATGACGAATCCGCTCCCGACCATGTCCGCCATCAGCGCCCAGCTGAGCGGCATCGCGGTCAGGACGGGGATTAGCATTGCGAAGGCGATCGGGGTGGCGAAGACGACGTAGGGCGCGATCCGGAAGAGGAAGGACGCGTGCGGGGTCTGGGTGCGCTCCTTGCCCAGCAGCTTGCGCAGGTCGTAGTAGGGCTGCAGCGGCGAGGGTCCCCGGCGGGACTGCACCCTGGCCTTCATGAACTCGATCACCCCCTTGAGCAGGGGCGCGAGCGCGACCACGGTGACCACCGCGATCAACTGCCCGAGGGCAGCGCCTAGCATCGGTCCACCGCTGAGCACGGCATCTCGCGAGGGGCTCTTCCCAACTCCTGCCAGTCGAACGGCCAGTGAAGTCAGGGGCCATCAACTCGCCCGGCGAGCGTTCTCGGCGTTAGCCCTGGCGAGCCCCATCGCCAGCTCGCGCCATCATAGGGCACGGGACCCGGGCAGCCAGCGCCACCGACGCCCCATCCTGTTGGCCATGGAGTTCCTGGCCATCGCCGCGGTCGGATTCGCGGCCGGAGCCATCAACGCGGTGGCGGGCTCGGGCTCGCTGCTCACGTTTCCCGTCCTGCTTGCCTTCGGGTACACCCCCCTGGTTGCCAACGTCTCCAACACCGTGGGGCTCACCTTCGGCAATGTCAGCGGGGCGGTCGGCTACCGCCAGGAGCTGGCCGGCCAGCGGAGTCGGGCCCTCAAGCTCGGGGGCTTCTCGTTGGTGGGGGGTGCCATCGGCGCAGTGCTCCTGCTGGCCCTGCCTCCCCGGATCTTCCGCCTCGTGGTACCGGCTCTCGTGATCTTCGCCGTCCTGCTGCTGGTGTTGCAGCCCTGGCTGGCTCGGTGGCGGGCAGCTCGGCGGGCGAGCCGGCAGGGCCCTG
>DATDII010000038.1:0-4729 GCA_036521135.1 Candidatus Dormiibacterota bacterium
GACTTCGAGATCGCCGTGCCAAACGTCCAACACCTAATACCCACTGGCCTCAGTCCCGGCGGTGGTCGCCTCCAGGGCGATCTCCCGGGCGCGTTTCTCCAGGGCCAGGAAGATGCCCATGGCCGGTGCCTAAACCGTTCCACGGTCCCCTTGAGTGAGGGTGCCGGATCAAGCAGCGCTCAATAGACCGGTCCGGTGTCACAGCTCCCGCCGCATCAGAGGCCGGCTTGGATGAGTGCGTCCAACCTCAGTGAATCCTGCTGTGGTGAACATCGCCGCGGTACCGGTGAAGACGGCAGATCCTCCAACCTTGGCCGCCCGCAGGGCAGTCACGTCGACGGGATGGCCCTCCAGGGACGACGCACCCTGTAGCCTGGCGTACTCGACTGCCGCCTGGAGCAGGGCGGTCCCGACCCCGGACCGCCGGCGGCGGCTCTCGACCGCAAAGCAGGTCACCCACCAGGCTCCAGGATCATGGGGAAGTAGCTTGGCCAGCGCCCGGTTGCCGGTCACCAGGGGAAACCGGGAGCGCGGCCCGACCCTGGTCCACCCGACCGGCTCGCCGTCAATGTAGGCGATCAGCCCGGGGGCCACCGTGGCCCGGGTGACCTGCTCCTTGAGAGCCGCGCGGTTGTCCGGCCCTGGTTCGGAGCCGGTGGCGCGACCGGTGCTGGGATGGAGGAAGAGCTGGCACCAGCACCAGGAGCGATCTTCTCCCCGCCGGCCGAAGACCCGGTCCAGGTCTCGCCACCGGGCGGGAGTCGCCGGCTTGACCTCAACCACCATCAGGCTCTAGGAATCGCCCGCCGTGGCCGATAGCAGGGATTCGACCGGGCCTGGCGAAGATCCACTCAGGCGGGAGAGGCGGTCGCTGTGGTCAGGCCGATGAGGTGGCCCTCAGGGTCCTCGAACAGCGCCAGGCGAGGTCCGTTAGGAACTTCGTCCGGCTCCATCGCCGTCTTGCCCCCGAGCTTTTTGACCTCGTCGAGGGTCCCCTCCAGGTCCTCGACCTGGACGTAGAAGGTGACCCGGCCGGCGCCGCCACCAGGATCGCCGCCGACGCCGCCATCGATGCCGCCCTCGGCGCCGGCGTGGACCAGGGCATACCCGGGCATGACCTGCTGCATGTCCCAACCGAACACCGCCGAATAAAAGTGCTGCAGGGCCTCGGCATCCCGGCCCACCACCTCGAAATGGACGACTGGCTTGGCCATGTCAACTCCTCCTCAGATCTGCCCTCACCGCTCGCCCTGAGGGTAGCGCAGGCAGAGGAACCCCGGGGCGCCGCAGGCCGGTACTGAGGCTCACCGCTCAGCGGTTGACCTTGATACCTTGAGCGAGATGCGCGGCCCTAGGAATCGGCGTCGGTCGGGAGGGTTCTTCCGCCCCCAGCCGTGGCTCCGGAGCGCTCGCGACCTCCCCGCCCCCAGCGCGCGCTGGCTGGCCGGTCTGGTGCTGGCGGTGATCGGGGTCTGGACCGCCTACGCGCTGGCGACCTCCGGCGCCGAGCCGAGCCTGCCCAGCTCCCACGCCGTGCTGGTCAACCTGAAACCGATCAAGGGCTCGGCGGTGACCGGCAGCGGCCACCTGATCTGGTACCGCAGCGCCAGCCTGCTGGTGGTCGCGGGGGCGGTCCGCGGTCTCGCCCCCGAGGAGGGCTCGAACGTGTACCTGGTGCCGGAGCCGAGTTGCTCGGGGTCGCGCCCCGCCGGCACCCGGCTGGTGAGCAAGGTGCGGGCCAACCGGCAGGGCACGGCCACCTTCAATCAGGAACTGCTAGGGGTCTCCAACCTCAAGTTCTCCGCCTGGTCGATCTGGGTCGCCGATCCGGGGCACTCGGGACCGCCCCGCGCCTGCGGGGTGATCAGCCTCAGCAACGGGCGTCTGGTCGGCCCGTGAGCGCCCACCGACCGGCGCTGCCCTCGCTCCTGGTCGGGATCAGCCTGGTCGCTCTGGTCGCACTCAGCGGCTGCGGCAGCAGCGTCGCCCCGGCCCACAGCTCGCGGTGGGCTAAGGCGATCGCCGCCTGCCGGCCGGCCACGGCAGAGGCCCAGGTCACGGTCGACGCCACCAACAGCTTCCGCTTCCGGCCGGCGGCGGTCTGCCTCCAACTGGGAGGTACGGTCGTCTGGAAGAACATCACCAGCGGGCTCGACCACACCAGCACCGACGAGCCAAGCGTGGCCGCCAGCGCCAGCGACGCCAGCCTGCCCGCCAAGGCGAGGGGCTGGAACCTGCGCCTGCCCGCCGGCTCCAGCGCCCGGCGCAAGTTCACCGAAGTGGGCGTCTACCGCTACTTCTGCATCCCCCACGAGACCCTGGGCATGCTCGGGGTGGTGATCGTGGTCAGGGCCCACTAGCCAGCCCGCAGGGTCCCTCCGCTCGCTTTGGATCGGGGTCGTGCTGGAGGCGCCCAGCTTCTCGGTGCCCACTCCCGAACCGTCAAGATGGCCAGGTGGACGGCGAACTCCCGCTCGAGCCCGGCATAAGCCCGCTCCCCGAGGAGGAGGCTGCGCCTGGGGCGGCGCAACCGGAGACCACCGCACCTCTCGCGGCCCGGCTCCGGCCGCGCCACTGGAGGGAGATCCTGGGCCAGGACCAGTTGGTTGGCGAGGAAGGGGCGCTCCAGGGGATGCTGGAGGGAGGGACGCTCCCCTCGATCATCCTTGTCGGCCCGCCCGGGACCGGCAAGACCACGATCGCCCAGCTCCTGGCCGGCTCGCAGTCCGCCCATCTGATCTCGCTCTCCGCTGTCAGCGCCGGGGTGGGCGAGATCCGCGGCGCCGTCGCTGAAGCCCGGACCCGGCAGCGGGTCGGCCAGCGCACCGTCCTCTTCCTCGACGAGATCCACCACTTCAGCCGTACCCAGCAGGATGCGCTCCTTCCCCACGTCGAGAGCGGCCTGCTCACCCTGATCGGGGCCACCACCGAGAACCCGAGCTTCCAGCTCTCGGGCGCCCTTCTCTCCCGGGTCCAGGTCTTCGAGCTGGCGCCGCTCACGTCCGATGCCCTCTCCCAGCTGCTCGACCGCGCCCTGGACGACCGGGAGCTGGGCCTCGGTCAGCACCGGCTCCGGATCGACGACCGGGCCCGAGAGGTGCTGCTGGCCCGGTCGGGCGGGGACGCGCGAACCATGCTCAACGCCCTGGAGCAGGCGGCCCGACCAGTCGAGCCGGGTGGGACGATCGACGAGGCGGCAGCGGTCCGAGCCCTGCGCAGCCCCGTCCTCCGCCACGACCGTGCGGGAGACCTCCACTACCAGCTCCTGAGCGCCTTCATCAAGTCGCTCAGGGGCAGTGACCCGGACGCGGCAGTCTACTGGCTGGCCCGCCTCCTCGAGGCCGGGGAAGACGCCACCGTGCCCGCCCGGCGGATGGTGATCCTGGCGGCCGAGGACATAGGCCTGGCGGAGCCCCGGGCCCTGGAGCTGGCGGTGGCGGCCCACTCGGCTGTCCGGGTGGTGGGGATGCCGGAGGGCCGCCTCCCCCTGGCCGAGGCAGCCATCTTCCTGGCGCTGGCGCCGAAGAGCAACAGCGTCTACTCCGCCTACGGCGCGGCTCTCGAGGACGTGCGCGCCCAGCTTCATCTGGCGGTGCCCCTTCACCTCCGCAACGCCGTCACCGCCAGGGACCGCCAGAAGGGGTACGGCCAGGGTTACCAGTACGCCCACGACGACCCCGAGGGCCTAGTCGGCCACGAGCACCTCCCGGCCGAGCTGAGCGGGCGGCGCTACTTCCGTCCCTCAGCCCATGGCGAGGAGGCGGACCTTCGAGCTCGGCTCGACCAGATCCTGATACGCCGGAAGGGCTAGCGCCCAGCACCTTGGAATCAGGCTGGTTGGCCACTCAGGTCCGAGATCTCGCAGAGATGCACCGCCAGTTCGGTCAGGTCACGCCCGCCGACGGGTCGGCGATCGTACCTGACAAAGGCCCGCGCCTATCGACACGCCTTGGAGGACAGCATCATTGGCCGGCCCGTCTTCGATGGTCGGCGCTCCACGCCGACGCGATCGGTCGCTGCAGGTCGCGGGTCGCTTCCTTGGGCGACTGGCAGAGCCCGAGCGGCACGCCCGCAGGGGCGCAGGGATTCTTCCGTCCATAAGGGCGGCTAGGACCCCTCCGCAGCTCCCTCTGAATCGGCTCCCTCCGCGCCCTCGCCGGCCGCCTCGGCGACCTCCTCACCCTCCGCCACCACCACCGGCTCCTCCTCCTGGACCCGAGGCGCAGCGATCTTGGCGATCACCTCCTCTTGGTCGAGAGAGCCAGCCAGCTCGACCCCGTCGGGGAGCTTGATCTCTGAGAGCCGGACGGCGTCGTCGATCTCCGCCAGCTGGGAAACGTCGACGTCGAACTCCCCCGGGATGGCGTCGGGTAGGCAGCTCACCTCCAGCTGGTGGACCAAATGGAGCAGCTCGCCGGCGTTGAAGCGGGTGGCGGGCGCCTCGCCCACCAGCACGACCGGGACCTGGACCGTCAGCTTCTCGAGGAGGTTGACCTGGAAGAAGTCGACATGGACCGGCTCGGTGGTGCGGGGGTTGATCTGGAGCTCCTTGATCAGGACCGGGCGGGCGGCTCGCTCCCCCTTGACCCGGAGCTGGAGCAGGTGGCTCCTCCCGGCGCGGTGGAACATCCGGGCGAACTCACGGGAGGGGATCTCCACCGGGACCGGGCTGACCGAGTGGCCGTAGACGACCCCGGGCACCAGACCCTGGCGCCGAAGCTCGCCGACG
>DATDII010000039.1:0-4476 GCA_036521135.1 Candidatus Dormiibacterota bacterium
GTCCTCCATCAGCACGGCGCGATCGTAAGCGCGCTCCCGCTAAGGATCGGTAATGAACCGCCTATGAAGTGGTTAAGGCCAACTGCGGCCCGGGAGGTCTGAGAAACCCCAAGAAAACGCGGGCCTCTTGATGGTCACTCGGGCTGGCGCCTGGGTCCTCGGCTGGGTCACGGCCCGGCCTTGCGAGGCGAACCCAGCCGCCCGCCGCCGTTCTTCGGTGGATCCCAGCTCCGCTTTCGGGAGTGGCAAGCCGGTCCAAGAGGACAGGGAGCCGGACCGACGCGTCAGAATCGCGTGGCGGGAGGTGGGGGCCGTGGTCGCGGCGACGCCTGTGGCTGCGACGCTGCCCAGTCCACCTCGAGGAGCCGAAATGCTGCCCGATGCCGAGCTCGCCCTGGCGGCCGGTGGTCCCCTGCGGCTCGGCGGTCGCTTCTGGCGCTACGCCATCGCCACCACCGCTTCCGGAATCGGCGACGGGGTGCGCTTCGCCGCCCTGCCCCTGCTCGCCGCCTCGCTGACCCGGTCACCGGTGTTGGTCGCGGCAGTGGCCACCGCCGAGGGCCTGCCCTGGGTCCTGGTCAACCCGATCAGCGGGGTACTGATCGACCGCCACGACCGGCGCCAGATGATGCGCTGGTCGGCCGAGGTCCGCGTCGCCCTGGTGCTGATCCTGGTCGCCGCCATCCTCACCCACCTGGTCACCATCTGGTGGTTGTGCGGCCTCGGGTTCCTGCTCGGCTGCGCCGACACCTTTGGCTCCAACGCCTCGATCGGACTCCTGCCCGCCCTGGTGGCGGCCGCCCAACTGGAGCGGGCCAACGCCGTCAGCCAGGGGATCTACAACGTCGGCACGACCCTCCTCGGCCCGGCGATCGGCGGACTTCTGTTCACGGTGACGGTGACCCTTCCCTTCGGTGTCGACATCGCCGCCTTTGTCGCCGTGATCGTGCTCCTGGCTGGCCTTCGGGGCGACTTCAGGGCAGAGTCAGCTCCCGGCGCCGCCTCCGGCATCCGGGCCGAGCTCTGGGAGGGCATGGCCTGGCTGGTCCATCACCGGGTGCTGCGTAATCTGGCCCTCCTGGTTGGGGCGATGAACCTCGCCTTCGGGATGATCGTCGGAATCCTGGTTCTCTTCGTCCTGGAGACCCTGCACCTGCCCCGCGGTGCCTACGGGCTCCTGCTCGCGACGTTCGCCGTGGGGGGACTTCTCGGTACAGGGCTCGCCGTCCGGTACGGCGCCCGGCTGCGCTCCACCCTGGTCCTCCGGCTCGTACTCCTGGTCGAGGCGGGGGGCGCGGGGGCGGTCGCCGCCTGGCCCACGCTCGGGGCCGTCATCCCGGCCTTCTGCGCGATCGGGCTGTTCTCGACCCTGTGGGACGTGGTGGTGGTTTCCTACCGCCAGCGGGTCGTCCCCGCCGCCCTCATCGGCCGCGTCACCGGGGCCTTCCGGGTGGTCGGGATGGGCGCGACCCCGGTCGGCACCATCCTTGGCGGGGTGATCGCGGGAGCGATGGGGCTTCGGGCTCCCTTCATTGCCGCTGCGCTGATCCTCGTCCTGGCCACTCTAATGAGCGTGCCCGGCCTCGGTCGGGGGTCACTCGACCTGGCCAGCGACCTTCCCGAGCGACCTCCTGGGGACTGAGTCCAAGCCCGGTCAGCCGGGGATCGCGGCGCCGCAGGCCAGGCATTTGGTGGGCGGGTCGGTGTCGGCCAGGGAGCCGCAGTCAGGGCAGACCCGTCTCTGCCAGCAGGCGGGGTCACCACCCTCCTCCAATGACCCGGAGCTCGGGGTCTGGGAGCTGGGGTGGTCGACTGGCTCTGCCGGCTCAGCCTTCATGCTGCCTCCAAGTCTGCCACGAGCCAGAGCGCCGGTTCGAGGCGGCCCGGCACCCGCTAGGCTGAGCCGGTGGACTCCGCTCTAGAGCCGGTCACGAAGGCAGGGCCCGCGCCCAGGGCATCGCGCCGGTGGCGCCAGGGCCTGATCCTGGTTTCAATCCTGGGCAGCCTTGACCTGGTCCAGTTTCTGGCCACCAACCGGGGCATGTTCCAGGCGTCGCCGTCGCGGGCGGCCGGCTCCGCCCTCGGCCTCGCCCTCTGGCTGGTCCTGGTCGGGCTCGGCCTGGCCGGACGGTCACGACACCGGTCGCGGGCACTGAGCCGAACCACGATCGCGGTCTCGGGAGCGGTCGCGCTGGGGAGCGTGGGGCTGGTCGGCGTCCACGCGGCCGCCCATGTGGGGGGGCTCCGACCAGCACTGGGCGGGGTCCTGGGGATCGCCGCGCTGGGGATGGCGATCATGGCCGGGCGTCGCTAGGCCAGGATCGGCCGCCTAGTCCGAGGCCCTTGCCCTGGCCTCGGCGATCGCCGATCCGAACACCGCCGGGGACTGGGCCCCCGAGATCCCAAAGCGACGATCGATAACGGTGAAGGGGACGCCGGTCGCTCCCAGCTCCCGCGCCTCCTCGGCTTCCGCCAGGACGGCCGCCGCATAGCGGTCACCGGCCAGAACCTCGAGTGACTCCTCTCGGTCGAGGCCCGCTTCCCCAGCCAGCTCGACGAGGGAGTCGCGATCGAAGAGGGACCGGGCCTCGGCGAACTGGGCCCGGTAGAAGCGCTCGACCACGGCATCCATGAGCCCGCTGGCCTTGGCCAGGTGGACCAGCCGATGGGCGTCGAACGTGTTGCCGCTGAGTCTCCCCTCGACCTCGAACTCAAGCCCCTCGGCATGCGCGGTGAGTGCGGTCTCATCCTCCAGGGCCCGGGCCCGGACCTCGGACAGGCCGTAGCGCTCCATCAGCACGTGGAGCTGGAGTTGGGCCCGGTGCGCCGGTGCCATGGGGTCGAGCTGGAAGGAGCGGAAGACGACCTCGGTCTCGGCGCCGTCGGGCAGAGCCTCGAGGGCCCGTTCGAGCCGCCGCTTGCCGATATAGCACCAGGGACAGACCAGGTCGCCCCAGACCTCAATCCGCACGGTGAACCCGACGATAGCTGGGCCGCCATGAGGTGGTCCGGGACGATCTGGCACCATCTAAGCTGACCAGGTGCGCGCCTGGTACCCGGTCCTGGTCGGAGGCTTGGCGCTAGCGCGTGCCCGCGAGCTCACCATCTCCCGCCGCCGGGAGCGATCCCGGCCTGGTCAGCTCGCCGCCGCAGGTACCTTCCCCCTGATGGTTGGGGCCCACGTCGGGCTCTTCATCCTGCCCCTGGTCGAGGTCGCCGCCCTTCGCCGCCGGCCCCGCTGGGTCCCCTTCTGGCTCGCCCTCCTCCTGGCGGCGACCGGGTTGCGCTGGTGGTCGATCCGCACCCTTGGCGATCAGTGGAACGTGCGGGCGGCCGTCCCCTCGGATCTCCGACCGGTCACCGCCGGGCCTTACCGCTGGATCCGCCACCCCAACTACCTGGCCGTGGTCCTGGAGTTCCTCGCCCTGCCCATGGCGGGCGGGGCCTGGATGAGCGCGCTCGGGCTCTCGGCATGGGACGGGCTCGTCCTGATCGACCGGGTCCGGGGCGAGGAGGCGCTCCTCTTCGCCGTCCCCTCCTACCGGGCCGCCTTCGAGCGCAAGTCGCGCCTCATCCCGGGGATCTTCTGAGTGTCGCCATCTCGACCGTCACGCCGGGACCGAAGGCCAGGCTGAGGCCGATTCCAGGACTCCCCTGGCGGAGCTCACCGAGAACGAAGAGCAGGGACGCCGAGGATAGGTTGCCGTAGCGGCTGAAGGCGCTGCGGGAGGGGTCGAGGTGACCCGGGCCGAGACCGAGGCCACGCTCGACCGCGTCGAAGATCCGCGGTCCGCCGGCGTGGATCGCGAAGAAGTCGAACTGGCCCTCGCCGAAACCGGCCAGGGCGCCTGCCAACTCCTGCTCGATCAGACGGGGGAGGCGGCGGTCGAGGACCGGGTGGAAGCCGTCGTCGCGGAGGTCGAATCCGAGGAGGCGGTCGCTGCCCGAGATCAGGCGGGTGGCGGTGGCCAGCACCTCGAGCCCGCCGGGCTCGCCGGTCAGGACCGCGGCCGCGGCGCCATCGCCGAAGACCAGGGCGGCGGTCATGTTGTCGACCGACGTGTCCCCGGGCTGGAAGGTCAGCGAGCAGAGCTCAACGCAGACGACCAGGACCCGCTGCCTCGGCTCGAGGCGCAGATGGCGGTGGGCGGCCGCCAGAGCCGCCCCTCCGCCGGAGCAGCCGAGCTCAGTCAGGGGAAGGCGGATCACATCGCTGCGAAGGCCCAGGCCGGCCGCCAGCCCCACGTCCAGCGCCGGCACCATGTAACCGGTGCACGAGACGGTCAGGAGGACGTCGATCTGGTCGGCTCGGACGTCGGCCTCGGCGAGAGCCTCCCGGGCCGCCATCTGCCCGAGCCGAGGAGCCTCCTCGCGGTAGACGCGCATCCTCTCCCCCAACCCCTGGGGTGCGAAGACGCGCCCGACCGGCTGCGCCGTGTAGCGGGTGACCGGCTCGACGCCGACGGTCCTCAGGTG
>DATDII010000040.1:0-3065 GCA_036521135.1 Candidatus Dormiibacterota bacterium
CCAGGGGCAGGATCGGGAGGCCGAAGAAGACGATGAACATGCCCAGGTCCTGGGTCGCGAAGGCGCCGGCCACCCCGACCTCGGTGAGCAGGAGCAGGGCGAAGTAGGTGCGATAGCGCTCGCGCTGACGCCAGCTGGCCAACACCAGGGCCAGGAAGACCAAGGTGGTCGCCACCAGCAGCAGCATGTTCACCCCGTCGGTGCCGAGGTGGTAGTCGAGCTGGAAGTAGAAGCCGCGGAACCAGGGGGCGTCGATCGAGGGCTGGGGGATCGAGCCCTGGCTGGAGTTGGTCACCTCGGAGAAGAGGTCGAAGAGGGCGATCAGAAGGGCGGCGGCGGTGGCGAAGAGAGCTGTCGTCCGGATCCGGAACCGGTGCAGGTCGGTGCTGACCGGCATGGCCAGGACGACCAGGGCCCCGACCAGCGGGGCGAAGACGACGATGCTGAGGGTGATGTCGCTGGGCATCTAGGGCAGCCCCGCCCCTTGCTGGCTGCCGGCGACCGCCCAGATCACCAGGGCGACGGTGAGGGCGACCAGGGCCAGGGTCACCAGGCTGACCCCGAGGCCAAAGGGCCAGCGCCGGCCCCGCGCCGGTCCCTCGAGCCGGGCCAGGTCGCCGATCCCGGCGGCGGCGACGTCGCTGGCCGGGTTGAGGCCCCGGGCCTGGACCAGCTCGACGGCGAGCCCGGGAAAGCCGAAGGCGACGGCGTCGACCGCCGCCGAGAGGCGGCTCCCATCGACCCAGCCCACCCAGCCAGGCTCGACGGCCGCCTTCGCCCCCAGGCGGTGGCGGCTCGCCGCCATGACCGCCAGTCCGAGGAGCGGCACCGCCAGGGCGACCAGCAGCGCCGCCGGCTGCCAGGGCAGCACCGACTCCCCGGCCCTGGTTGCCAGGAAGCGGCCCAGGCCGAGGCCGATCCCGGGCAGGCTGACCAGCCCGCTGAGCAGGGCCAGGACCGTCGCCGCGACCGTGGGCGCGAGCTGGCCCAGCCCACGACCCTGGGCCAGCTGGCGCCTGACCAGGCGAGCTTCGCGGGGGTCGTCGGACTCCTCGCCCCGGCGCGCGATCAGAGCGACCCGCGCGGCGGCGGCCGCCCCCAGGAGCATGGTCAGGATGGCTCCGGCGGCGGCCACCTCTCGGAAGAGGGCGGGCACCTTGGGTACCCCCCGGGCGCCGGCGCCAAAGGCGGCGGCCAGGACCGCGACGTGGCCGAAGAAGGTGCCCAGCCCGAGGAAGCCCGCGGTCGCGACCAGGGTGACCAGGAGGAGCATCACCGTCGGCCGGGCCAGTCGCCAGGCCGCTCCGAGCTGCCTGATCGACTCCACCCGCTGGTCTCGGCCCAGGCCGCTGACAACCCCCATCAGCGCCGCCGTGGAGAGGGCCGACGAGACCAGGAGGGCGACCCCGGCGGCAGTCGCGCCGAGGCCGATCGCGACCAGGCTGAGCGCCGTCTGGCTGACCGCGAGCCAGGTCGCGAGCCGGCGCAGGCGCTGCTCGCGGAATGCGAGCAGGGCCGCCCCGACGGCGCTCAGGGTGGCCAGCACCACCAGGCCGGGGAGCACCCCTGAGGACCAGCGCAACAGCGGGAAGGTCTGGAGCAGAAGGGCGACCCCGGCAACCCCCCCAACCAGCGCCAGCACCAGCCCGGCCAGCGCCCCGGGGGCGCTTCCCAGGCTGCGTCCCAGCCCGTGGCCGGGCAGCTGCGAGCAGGCGCAGGCCGCCGCCACCACGATCAGGACCGCGGCCAGCGTCATCGACCTGCCCCCCACCCCGTGGACCAGCCCCTTGGTGGCCGCGACAACGACATGGTCAAGGGCCAGGAGATTGAGCCCGTCCGGGGTGGGCAGGGCGACCTTGCTCTTGGTCGCGGCGGCCGCGGCGGCGGCGGCGGTGGCAATCGGGCCCGCGAACTTGAAGTAGATGAAGCCGACCCCGAGGAGCAGGGATAGGGCGCCCAGGCGCCAGATCAGGTAGCCACTGCGGGCGGCCGAGCCGGCGCGCCCGCCCAGCGCCGAACCCACCAGCATGGCCGCCGCCAGCCCGGAGATCTCGAACCCGACCAGGGTCTGGAAGAGTTCGGGGGCGAGGACTATCGCCAGGACGCCGAAGGCGACCAGGTTGGCGAGCCGGGCCAGGTGGCCGAGCCGCGGGTCGCGGCGGAACTGGCTCAGCATCTGGAGCTCACCGAGCAGGGTGACCAGGGCCACCACCACCGCCAGCACCGCCGCGGTCGGGGTCGCGGAGTAGCCCAGTCCCACCTCGAAGGTCTCGGGCAAGACGGTGCCGTGGGTTGCGTTGAACGGTGTCTGGACTACCTGGAAGGACCAGAAGGTCAGGGTGTCGGTGTGGACCACCGGGCCGGCGGCGACCACCGCTCCCAGCAGCACCACGGCCGCCGCCAGTCCCAGCCAGGACATGAAGACCACGGCAGCCGCGATCCCCCGCCGGGTCTCGGCCAGGTAGCTGACCCCTATCCCAAGCACGGGCAGGAGAAGCACCGCCCAGGTGACCGCGAACACGGTCAGGCCTCCTCGCTCGTGCCCGGCGCGGCTTCGGGCTCGGCCGGGTCCATCTCCACCGCCTCGGGCTCGGCCGCTTCTGGCCCGGGCTCGTCGGCGCCCGGCTCGTCGGCATCGGGCCCTTCGGCGGGGGCACTCTCAGGCTCTGGCTCGAGCTCCACCCTCGCCCCGGGGCCGGGCCGGGCCCAGGCCAGCTCCATCTCCAGGAGGTCCGACCCTCCAGTCCGGCGGCGGAGCAGCGCCGCCAGCCCGATCCCGGACCCGGCGAAGAGGGCGCCCACGATCTCGACCAGGAGCGAGAAGGACTGGAGCTGGGCCGCCTCGGCCGCCGTGGGGGCGAGCCCGGCGAATCCGACCAAGGCGCAGGCCACGGCGTCGAAGCCGAGGATCGCAGCCAGGATCATCCCGAACGCGTCCCGCCGATGGCTGAGCACGAAGAGAGCGACCGCGAGCAGGCTGGCGGCACCGACCCGCAGGACGGCAGGGGTCGAGCTCATCGCCCACCCCGGCGCCGGGCGGCCCGGGCCGCCGCCCGAGCCTCCTC